>CANQZO010000136.1 GCA_947628355.1 Candidatus Gastranaerophilales bacterium
GGTGAGGCGACTGTTGCACTCGGTTCTGATACGGGCGGAAGTATAAGACTTCCTGCAAGTTATTGCGGATTGGTGGGATTAAAACCTACATACGGCAGAGTATCGAGATACGGCTTAATTGCGTTCGCTTCATCATTAGACCAGATTGGACCTATAACAAGAACGGTTGAAGATGCTGCCATGCTATTAAACGTTATAGCAGGTCCCGATGAAAAGGATTCAACATCTTTATCTGCAGCACCTCCCGATTTTACAAAAGATTTAAGAAATGACTTAAAAGGTGTAAAAATAGGATACATTAAAGAATTATGCTCCGAAGGATTATCTGATGATGTATCCGAGGCTGTAAAAAAATCATTGGAAATATATAAATCACTCGGTGCAGAAATTGTAGAAATTTCATTACCGCTTATAAAATACTCGATTGCGGTATATTATATAGTAGCAACGGCAGAGGCAAGCTCAAATTTAGCACGTTTCGACGGCGTAAAATACGGCTACCGCGCTAAAAATGCGGACACTCTTTATGATATGTACGTAAAAACACGTGCAGAAGGGTTTGGTGATGAGGTTAAAAGAAGAATAATGCTCGGTACTTATGCACTCAGTTCGGGGTATTATGATGCATACTATAAAAAGGCTCAGCAGGTCAGAAGATTGGTAAAAAATGATTTTGATAACGCATTTAAAAAAGTTGATGTGTTATTGTCGCCGACATGCCCGCATACCGCTTTTGATATAGGTTCAAAGGTTCAAGATCCTTTAAGTATGTATTTAACAGATATTGCTACAATTACGGCTAATCTGGCTGGAATTCCCGCAATGAATGTTCCTTTCGGTTTGGATAAAAATTCTATGCCTATAGGTATTCAATTACAGGCTGATTGTTTAAATGAATGCAAATTGTTAAATGTTGGATTTAAGTTAGAAGAAGCGGTACAATTTGATTATAGTATACCGTTAAAGACTTTGGTGAAATGATAAAAAATATTGTTAAAAAATTAATTATATTTATCGGCATAATTTTTATTATGACACCTGTTTGTGTTTATGCTGCGGATGAGGAAGTTTCGGAAGAAAATATACAAAATGCGATAAATGCTTACAAAACAGGAATATCACTAGTAAGGTCAAAGGCTTATGATAATGCAATAAAGGCATTTGAACAGGCAATAGCATATAACCCTAATATGACTGATGCACTTTATAACATTGCGTCTATTTATGTTGCTCAAAAAAAATATGATGAAGCCTATAATACTTATACAAAAATTATTGCTTTAAATCCGCATGATTATGATTCAATACTTCAAGCGGCAAAAATTTCATATAACAGAAAAAACTATGCGCTTGCAATGAAATATTTAAAATTTATTCCGGATGATTATGAACATTACTATTTTGCGCAACAAATGTATAAAGACGCAAAAGAAATGTTTGATTCTCAAGTCGATAAAATAGCCAGAGCAAAAGTCACGACAGCTAATGCCAGTAAAAAAGTGTTAATTGATAAATTTAATTCACCTGCGGGCATGGTTGTTGATAAAGAGGGAAACATTTATGTGGCAAGCTATTCGGATAATGCAATAATAAAAGTAGATAACAGAAAAAATAAAACTAATTTTATAAAGGATTATCTTTTGGATGGCCCTGTAGGTCTTGCTATTGATGATTATGACAATATTTATGTTGCAAATTATGATGCAAATAATATTTTAAAAGTAACAAAAGCAGGGCAAGTCAGTGTTTTTATGGATAAAATATCTCAGCCCTACTTTTTATACATAAAAGATGATGTTTTATATATATCGGAACAGGGAAATAATGTCGTTGTAACTTATAAGTTATCAACAGGCAATTAATTATTTTAGTAATGCAAAACTTCCGCCTGTTTCTTTAAGTTCTGTATTATCCCGAAGAATATTATTAAATCTTTTTATATCTTCTTCTTCCCTGCGGGAAAGGCTGCCTTGTTCGTAATCCGGTGAAACTGATTCAAACGCATAAAGCATACCATTTGATGATGACTGCAGGTCTTTAATAAAATTAAGAATATTGTCTATGTATTGCGGATTATTATTATCAAATAATTTAGTAAGATAAAACGGAGAAGCAAGCGACATAACGGGTTTTTGCGGTTCTTTTCCAAAACAATTAATAATTCCCTGATATGTATTTTCGGAAGAAGAAATTATTTCGCCGTTTTGAGTATTAAATCTTGTTGCAAATTTGTGGAAAAGCTGGTTAACCGTGCTATTTAAGGGATTTTTATCGTCGTCAAATTTAATAAATAAATTGGAAGTATCATCATCTTGTGAACCGATGAGCACTTTGCCCATTTGGCTTAATATATTTTGTGATTCTTTATAAACATCTTCAACAGGCTTGCTTTTAATACTGCTGTCACCTTTTGTTTCCACATAGTCTTTTAACAAACTGAATAAATTAGGAATTGTGAAATCACTAAAGTATTTAAGCCCGTTTTGTTCCGCAAATTCCATTATACTGTATGATAATGCAGGATTTAATTTCTTAACTTCGTTAATAATTGTTTCAATCATTTCACGTCTTTTCGCAATTCTTTCATCAACAAAACTTATCAGGTTCTTTGAAAACGGGTTAATTCCGTATATAAGCATTTCGTGATTGGTATAATAATTGCTGAGTTCGGGTGATTTATGAATAAATGTTAATTTAATTGCGGGAACAAGTTTTAAGTGCTTAAATTTTTCGGGATTTTCTCCTAATATTCTTACGGCGTGCTGAGTGCTTTCAAGGGTGTCGGTATCGGCTATTGCAAAGATAAAATCTTTTCCGGTCTGTTCGTAATACTTTTGTGCAAATGTGTTTGCCTTGTTTAAAATATCAACAACAGTCTGATTTCCGTGGGAAAAATTTGTTTGGTTATCTAAATCGGCACAATATATTCCGCGTGTTAAATTTTTATCATGTGATAAAAAATTTTCTGCGGTTAAGCCGCTAATTAGATTTTTAAATTCTTCGGGTGAAACAACATTTCTAAAATTCTGCGCGGGGATGTCGGTTTCAAAAACTTCTGAAAGTCCTTTTGATAATGTTTTATGGAAATCTGAAACTTCAGTGTTATCATCAGCATGATTTTCTGCAGGCTTAATATTTGTATTTTTTTTAAATTTATCAAAAAATCCGCAAAAATGAGGTGTTGAATTATTTTTATGTACCAATGAAAATCCGTAAGTATCATTAATTTTGGTATCAACAAATGAACGGTGAACCGTACTTTTCCCGTTATTAAAGTTTAATATGTAATTATTAATCGGAGATATTTTCATTTTTTATTTCTTTATCTTACTGAACTTAATACGCGGGACAATAAAATATATCAGTGATGAGATTACGGCAATATTTCTGAAGGGATGTTGTTTCTTTTTTGGAACAACAACAGAGGCTCTATACATATCTGTTTTTAAATCGCGTTCTTTTAATGTTTTGCTAAGTGAAAAAAACGGCAGAGAATCAGGTGCAGTTATGGAAACTTCATTGCTTCCTTTCGGATTATCTTTGAGTTTTTTTGCACCTATGATGTTATCATTATTGAGATATAGGGAATTAACATTAGTAGTCATGAAAATATATTCTCCGCAGAGAAGTAAAAAATTGAATAAAATATCAATTGTCAAAAAAACATTAGGAATGAATAAAAATTTTACAATAATTAATAAAAAAGATGTAAATTTTTGTTAAAAAAGAGTAAACAAAAAAGCAATAAAACCCGTTTTCGTGAGTTAAAAGAGTATGATTTTCTGCATGCAAAAAGGAGTAAAAAGTGAATATTCAAAATAACGGAGTTAACTTAAATAATGTAGCCTTTTCAGGACATAAAAAATTTATCGATAAAACAGGCTATGAAAGACATAAATTTTATTACCTTTATGATGCTGAAAAATATGACTGTGAGCTTGAATTATATAATATTCAAAGAGATAAAAACGGAAATTTAACGATAGCGGAAAAAGATACACCCGCAAAAACATTTAAAATGGATGGCGGGATGATAGAAAAAGATATGAGTGAAATCGATGAAATTAATCATAAAATCGGTTTTGCCTATCGCTTTAAATTAACCGATAAGAAAACTCAAAAATCCACTTATGCTTTTGATAACGGAACAGTTATCGGGATATTTAATCAAAATGCCGGAAATCAATATAATGTAGTATTAAATAACAGAGCAGCCATTAATAAAAACGGACCTATGCAGTTAATAATGCCTGATTTGTATTATCCCGGAGCAGAAAAATCCGTATCGCCTACAGAAGCATTAAGGGGAACAGCTTTAACAAAATTAGATAAAGGAAAGAGAAATACTGCACTTAATGCTGTTCGTACGCACGCAAATAAATTGGGCGGGAATTTCTACGGAATAATTGCAAGACTTAAAGAAATTTCACAACAAGAGGGCATAAAAAGAATTGTAGGTACTCCTTATACAAAAGATTCAATATCTTCACATAAATATTGGACTGAAAATGCTTATCAAATTTCACCTGATTTCGGAACGGAAGAAGATTTCAGAGTATTTCAAAGAGAATTATTTAAAAATGACATAAACTGGGTAGCAGACGCTGCTCTTGTAAATGAGGGGTTCGGCGGAATACACATGGCTGAACTGTTAAGAAAAGGCGAAAATTCCGTTTCAAAAAATATGTTCAGAACAGGTGAAATAGTGTCGCTGGGAATATTGCCCGATAAAAGCGAACATACAAATATGAAGATTATAAATGCTCCGGTTATGTTAAACGAACAAAATGAAGTTGTTAAAAATCCTCAATATGACTCAAAAAAACCGACATATATACAATTTTATGATGACAGGCTTGTAAGCGATGAACAAAAGAAATCTCAATCGCCGTCAGATTTAATAACTTATGATAAGAAAAATACCGATAATATTTATGATATTACTCATCATGACGATGCCGTATATCCTTTCCCGATAGAAGTAAGCCCTATAGAACTTGAGAATAATATAAAACGAATAGCAAAGGAAAACGGCGGAAGAGTTGATTTATCCGATACAAGTATAATTAAACAGGCTGCAAACTTCAGCACCTTTAATGTTGTAAATAAAAGCAATGCGGGTGGTATTGAACTTTGGGACGGCAATGTTGATATAGCAAAATTAATGTTTTACCCGAGTTTGAAAGATGATGAAAGATTTGTTAAACTTCCCGCTTATGAAAAAGCAGAAGCACAGGCGGATTTTGACAGAGGTGCTATGGCTGTTCGCGAATATGCCGTTAATTCGGGAAAATATTGGACAAAATTATGCGCTGACGAACTCCTTGACTATACTTCGGG
>CANQZO010000137.1 GCA_947628355.1 Candidatus Gastranaerophilales bacterium
GCTGCAGGTGCTGCCGTATCTGAAATTTTATAAATAAAAATAATTTTTTCCCCTCTTTCCCCCCCCCATTATATTTTCCCTTCTAATTTCCCATAACATAAAAAGCAGTGTTAAAACATTGCTTTTTGTGTTATTAATTAAAAATATGATTAATTTTGATTCTTTAATATTAAAATTATTTGAGAGGGAAAATGCTGATTTTTTTATTGGGGCGAAAATACAAAAAATTCAGCAGCCGAACAGAAACGAATTAATTTTTTTTATTAGAAACAATAAAGAACAGCGTAAATTTTATATAAATTTTAATCCTAATTATTATCATTTATGTTTTATGAGTAATGATAATGAAAAAAAACGCAATATAAGTATTCCTAAAACTGCCCCGATGTTTTGTATGCTTTTAAGAAAGTATATATTAAATGCGAGAATTGTTAAAATTTGTGTGCCTAAATTTGAGCGGATTTTTGAAATCTATTTTGAATATTACGATGAATTAAATGAAAAAACCATATTATGTTTAGCTATAGAATTAATGGGAAAACATAGTAATGTAATTTTATACAATTATGATACAAATGTGATAATAGGATGTGCGCATAATGTAAGCTCGCAAAAAAGCAGAGAGCGTGAATTGGCGGGAATGTTACCTTATGTATATCCGCCCAAACAAAAGAAAAAAGATATTTTAAATGTTTCTTTTGAATCTTTTGAAAACGATACAAGCGGAAATGATTTTGAACAGAAAATTTCTAAGAAATACGGGTATATAACTCAAATATTGATTAAACAGGTTATTGAAAAATTAAATACCGATAATCATTTAATAATATTTAAATTTTTAAAAAAACTTATGACATTTTCGGATTTTACTCCGTCGATAAATAAAAATTTTTCGGAATTTTCTGTATTGAATTTAGAAAATTGGCAGTTATTTAACAATGTTAATGAAATGATAGACGCGTATTTCGCTTACAATCAAATGATTTTTATTAAAGAAAATTTAAGATTGAAAATAACAAGATTAATTGAAGCTCAATTAAAAAAGTTAAACACTTTAAAAGAAAAACAGCAGGCTCAAATTGATAAAATAAAAAATGGCGAAATATATAAGCAAAAAGCCGATATTTTAATGGCAAATTCATATTTTATAAAAGCGGGGCAAAAGGGAGTTAATTTAAAAGATTTTAGCGGAGAAGATATTTTTATTGCACTTGATGAAAATTTATCCGTGACCGAAAATGCAAATAAATATTATGCTTTATATAAGAAAATGAAATCATCGAATGAGCATGCGACATTTTTAATAAAAGAAACTTTATCTCAAATTTTATATTGTGAAGAAAACTTATATTATGCTCAAAGTGCTTCTGATATAGGCGAATTAATCGAAATAGAAAAGGAAATGACTTCTGAGAGTAAAACATCTAATAATGAAACGACAGAAAAAGTCGATTTTATAGACTATGAGGGATATAAAATCTATGCGGGGAAAAATAAAAAGCAAAATGATTATATTCTTTCAAAAATAGCTAGGTCGGAGGATTTATGGTTTCATCCGTTAAACGCTGCAGGAGCGCATGTTTTGATAAAAGTAAATAATAAATCAGCTCAGGTGCCTAATAGAGTGTTATTAAAAGCAGCGCAGATTACAAAAGAATTTTCTTCCCAAAAAAATAATTCTAAAACTGCAATAATTTATACAAAAAGAAAGTATGTAGCAAAGTCCAATAAAAAAATGGCTTTTGTAACTTACAAAAATGAAACTGAAATTATTGTATAAATTTACTTATATCAGCAAATATCTTTTGAGCTTTTTTATCCGGAGTCAAATATTCGGTATTCAAAAGCGTTTTAGCATTTATTTTGGTTTTTAAATTTTCTTGCTGAATACGTTTTTTTGTTGCACGTTCATTAATCCAGGGCAGGAAAAATCCTAAGAAAGCAGGTACCAAGATAATTACGGATAATGCCGTAAATCTTGCATTTAATGTTTTGGCTTTCATTACCCACGGGTTATCTTTATTCTTAAATAATGCAACTAAATTGTTTATTTCATCAGAACCTTTAGCTTTTGATAAAATTTCTTTAATTGTTGTATTATCTGCTGTAGCAATATCTTTTCCTTGTTTTGAAAGAAGTGATTGTACTATATTTTTAGATTCATCAGTCAAGGAAAATACTTTACCGAGATTTCCGCCTTGTCCTTCTATAAATTCGCAAAAACCTTGTATACCGTTTTTATAATTTTCCAATCCGCTGTATTTTGATACTATTTGCGGAGTTGAAAGCACATTTACACCATTTATCGGTCTTAAGTAATCAAATAATCGTTTAAATATATTTTTATTTTTAAATCCTTGTTCTTTTGCAGCAAGAACAAAACCTGATTTATTTTCATTTAATTTAGAAAATCCTTTACGAAGTTCTTTTTCTGCGAAACACATTGTTGCACATGTAACTAAATCACGTCTTAATATTTCTTCTCTGTCATATTTATCTTTTGCTTGTCGTATACGGGGGAATAATATACCAAATCCCATAACTCCAAGCAGCAGAGGAAATGACATATTTACACCCTCAAATTCAAAACCGTTTGCTATTTTGCCTATTAATCCGTTACCGGTTAATTTATTAGCTATTTGAGCGGGATTTATTCCGCCTTTAAACGACGGTTTGTTTTGAGTTTTTTCATTACTGCTTGTATCTTTTAAAGTTTCTTCCGCCATTAATCCTTTTAAGCCGGCATTATCTTTACCCTCGGCCTTGTTATACAATTTTGGAATTACTTGCAGGAATGTTAATATTGCTGCATACATTATTACATTAGCGGCGCATCTGCCTAAGATTTTATTTGTTGATAATTTTTTTACATATTCGCTAATTTTAGCCGCAGGCTGTTTTGCTGCTTTTTCTACGACATCATCCGCGTATGAAACAATAAATTTTAAAGTATCTTTAATGGGTGCTGTTGTTGTTTTGGACAGAACAGCTTTTGTAAAATCAGCATGAGCAGCATCTTGTGCGCTGCCTTTTGCAATATTTATAAAGTCATCAGTTAAATTATTTATTGTTTCTTTTGCAAGTTTTTTATCTTTTAATGATGAAGCAAGGCGTTGTGCAAAATCTTTTGCTGATTTTGCAGTTGTTTCGGATATTGTTGTTTCACCTTTTGTATTTTTAATTATTTGTTCAAATGCTGTTTGGAAGAATTCTTCTTTATTTAATGCTTGTCCTGCGCTGTTTAAAGGATTTGCGGCATGTATTTCTCCGAACGATTTTATTATTCTCATCGGGATTTCCGTTGCTTTGCCGAAGATTTTTTTACCTATTGACAATAATATTGCGGGAATGATAAACATGCTCGGTCCGGTGGTGAATTCTCTTACCATTTCCTTTGCCGCAAATTTAAAGTTCTTTTGACCTTTATTTTCCTTTTTATTTCTCATTAAGCCCATAATCGGACGGGGCAGGTTTGTTCCGAGCATATCCTGCAGTGTGAATGATACAAACAAACCGCCGTTTTCTATTGCATTTGCTACGAATAATGCGCCTTTATCTATTGCACCTTTAAATGTTTGTGTGTTTTTATTAGTGTTTTTACTATCTTTATTTAACCTTTGAGGAATTGTTTGATTGATTCTGTTTACTTGCATATAATTCCAATTACTTATTTACCTGATTTCACTTTTACATTAACATTGGACAAAACTTAAATTTGCCATTTTTTGGTGATTTTATTAATTTTTTTTACAAAAGTTTATTAAGTGTACTTAGTATACTTAATATATAATTTTAATTCAACTCTGAAGCCTTATTATTATTAAGTTTGCTTTACATTTATCTTTTTTATTGGAAGAAATTTTAAATAAAGTCAATAATATTATTGATGTCTCTTTTACTAATTTTTCTTCCTTAATGTGTATTAAGGAAGTTTTTTTATTTGACTTTGAGTTACTCTAAGGTCTTAAAATAGTAATAAGTATAAAGGAGAAAAAATGATATTAGATAAAGTTAATTATCCTAAGGATTTAAAAGGGTTAAAAATTGAAGAATTAAACATGTTAGCTTCGGAAATACGTGAGTTAATAATTAAAAAAGTAAATACAACAGGCGGGCACATGGGGCCTAATTTGGGTATAATAGAAGCTACTATTGCTTTACATTATGTGTTTAATGCGCCTTATGACAAGATTATATTTGATGTATCACACCAATGTTATCCGCATAAAATATTAACGGGGCGGAAAGAGGGATTTATAAATCCCGAAAAGTACCTAAAATATACAGGTTACACAGCACCCGAGGAAAGTGAATATGACTTATTTAAAGTCGGGCATACTTCAACATCCGTCAGTTTAGCCGTAGGTACGGCAAAAGCGAGAGATTTAAAAGGCGGGAGAGAAAATGTTATTGCTTTAATCGGCGACGGTTCGTTAAGCGGAGGTGAAGCACTTGAGGGGCTTGATAATGCGGCATGCTTAAACAGCAATATTATTATTGTTGTTAATGATAATGATATGTCTATTGCGGAAAATCACGGCGGTTTGTATGATAATCTTAAAACTTTAAGAGAAACGGGCGGAGAGGCTCAATGCAATTTCTTTAAAGCTCTCGGGTTTGACTATTTATATGTTAATGAGGGCAATAACACAGAAAAACTTATTTCCGCATTTAACAGGGTAAAAGATTTAAATTATCCTGTTGTGGTGCATATATGCACGCAAAAAGGGTGCGGATTAAAGATTGCGGAAGAAAATAAAGAGGCTTTTCACTGGATTGTACCGGGTACTTTGGATGAAAAAACCGATAATAAGCCTGCTGAGCAGGAGGAAAGCTATGTATCCGTTACCAATAATTACATATTGGAAAAGGCACGAAAAGATAAAGAATTTATTGTCTTAAATGCCGCAACTCCGGGGGTTTTCGGGTTTGACAAGAATTTTAGACAAATGCTTGGAAATCAATATACAGATGTTGGTATAGCGGAAGAACATGCCGCCGCTTATGCTTCCGGCTTGGCGAAAATGGGCGCAAAGCCTATATGGGCTGTTATGAGCTCTTTCGTACAAAGAACTTATGACCAATTGTCGCAAGATATATGTTTAAATAACTCTCCCGTTACAATGCTTGTTCATTGGGGCGGAATTTCGAGCGCGGACGCTACTCATCTTTGTGTTTTTGATATTCCGTTAATAAGTAATATTCCAAACATGGTTTATTTAGCACCGACAAATAAAGAAGAACACCTTGCCATGCTTGATTGGGCAGTAAATCAAAATGAACAC
>CANQZO010000138.1 GCA_947628355.1 Candidatus Gastranaerophilales bacterium
CGACTCTTTGCTGCTGACCGCCCGACATCTGGTTTGGCATATGGTCTTCCCGTTTTTCAAGACCTACTATTTTTAATGCTTTCCTTGCTCTTTCATGCCGTTCTTCTTCGGGGATTCCTTTATATATCATCGGCAGTTCCACGTTATCAAGGGCGGAAGTTCTGGGAATTAAATTAAATCCTTGAAATACAAACCCTAATTTTACGTTTCTTATATCGGAAAGTTCATCGGGAGTTAAAGATAAAACGTCAACACCGTCTAAATGATAACTGCCAGAGTTTGGTTTATCTAAAGTACCGAGCATATTCATGCACGTTGATTTTCCGCTTCCCGATGTTCCCATTATTGCAACAAATTCGCCTTCTTCAATGTTCAATGAAATATCATCAAGCGCATTAAAACTCTCATCGCCTGTTTGGTATGTTTTTATTGCGTGTTTTACTTCAATAAGACTCATATTACAGTCTTGGCACCCTCATTTGTTCTTTTTTTCCGCTCATGGTTTTGCTTACGTAGACTCTGTCGCCCTCTTTTACTTCGTTTGATATGATTTCTGTGTATGAGTCATTGCTTACTCCCGTTTCTATATTTATTCTTACGGGTTTGCCTTTCTTTTCTATCCAAATACCTTTATGCTCGTACTTTTGCTTATTATCTGCCGTTGTGAATTTTAACGCAGCATTGGGAACAGTTAAAACATTTTCTTTTTTATCCGTTATTATTGATACATTTGCAGTCATGCCCGGCATGAGTTTGCCCTCATCATTTTCAACTTCAATGATAACGGTATATGTTACAACGTTAGATTCAGTGGTAGGGGATAATCTTACCTGAATAACTTTGCCGTAAAAAGTGCTGTCGGGGTAGCCGTCAAGTGTGTATTCAACTTCCTGCCCCTCTTTAACCTTACCGATATCCGCTTCCGATACGCTTGTTTCAATACGCATTTTTGTTAAATCTTCCGCAACTTGGAACAGTGTGGGAGTTTGAAAACTTGCCGCAACGGTTTGTCCTACTTCTACTTGTTTTGATATTACTATTCCTTTTACGGGTGAAATAATTTTCGTATATCTCATATTCGCTGATGCTGTAGCATAACTTGCTTGTGCCTGCATTATTGACGCTTTTGCCGCTGCGACTTGTGCTATATCCGATTTATATGCGGATTCGGCGGAATCTAAATCATTTTTTGATACTAAATTTCTTCCGTAAAGATTTTTGTATCTGTTATATGTTTTTGTATCATAGTCCAATTGAGCCTGATTCTTAGCTAAAGTAGCTTTTGCGTTATTAATGTTTGCCGTTGCCTGCTGAAGCTGTGCTTCAAATAATGAAGTATCTATTTGAGCTAATAACTGTCCTTTTTCAACTTCCGAATTGTAATCAACATAAATATCACTTATTAATCCTGATACCTGAGAACCGATATCAACTGTGTTTACAGGTTCAATTGTTCCTGTTGCTTCCACTATTTGAGTTATTGTTCTTAATTTTACAGGAGCTGTTGTGTACTTAACTTTTCCGCCTTTTTTATTAATTATAAAAGGAAGTGCAATAACCAATATTATTAAAATAAGTATTATTATTTTCTTCATTATCTTTCTCCCATTGCGGTTTGCAGGTTCGTTAATGCTACGTTGTAATTATAAATATTTTGAACATAATCTCTTTGGGCATTATTATAGTTTTCTTTTGCGTCCTGCAATTCAATAAAATTACCTAAACCTACTTCGTATCTTGCGTCTGCAAGTTCGTAATTTTCAAGAGTCTGTTTAACTCTTGTCTGCATTAAAGGTATGTTCTTTTCTAGCTGTATCATATTTATATATGCTTTTTGAACTTCAAAATATATGTTCTGCTTGACTAAATCAACATTTCTTTTTGCTATTTCAAGCTGTGATTGACTTTCTTTTATTCTCAATCTTGTTTCCATTATGTTTAAATTGCTTGTTGACAGATATGCTCCTATATTAAACCCGTTTGTTGAATAAATTGTATTATTCGCCCAGTTATAGCCGACTTGTCCCGTTAAATTAGGAAAATACTCTTTTTTAGTATATTTTAACGCTTCATTTACCGCATCTTTTGTTGCTTCCATTGATAATAAATCGGGGCGGTTTTTATATGCTATTTCAATAGATTCTTCAAGTGTATGAGGATATTTGGTAAATTTATAATTCTCAAGTATATTTGTTTTTTCAACCTGCATTGTCAATACAGCCTCTTTAGGCTCTATTGTTCCGTCATCTTTTGTCGTTGTATTTGCTATGTTTATTAAATTTACTTCCGCATAATTATTTTTAAAGTTAAATGTTTCAGTGTTTTCAATTTGATACTCGGGAGCATTCGGGATATACATTGCATTATTTAAAGCAACAATCGAGTTTTGATATATGTTTTCGGCATTAATCAGGCTTATCTTTGCGTCGCTTAAGTATACCTCTTGGTTTACAAGGTCTATTTTAGAAACTAAACCCTCGTCAAAAAAGGCTTTTGTTCTGTTATATTGTCTTTCGTTTACTGCTACATTGGCTTTTTGAATATCTACATTAGCTTTAGCGGCTAATACCCCATAGTATGCCGATTTTACATTATTTGCAGTGTTTAATATTGAATTTTCAAGATCAAATTCCGCTGCTATTTTATAAAATTTCTGCATTTTAACTTGCGAAAAAACTTTGCCGAAGCTGTATATTAGTTGGTTTAAATATACGGAAGCGGAGTAATTTTTATTATTGGTGGTGCGGTATCTTGTTTCGGTATTATTGTAATCATAACCTCCCGAAGCGCCGATTGAGGGAAAATAACTTGCTTTGCTCTGTCCTACCCTTGCTTTATAAAGCTCAACATACTCTTTATAAATTCCGACTTCGGGGCTGTTTTGTATTGCAAGTTCTATACAGTCATTAACATTCAGCGTTGAACCCTGCGTTATTTCTTCTATTGCATAAGATTTACAGCTTAGTGCAAAAAATATTAAAATTAATACACATATTTTTTTCATTTTAATAATTTCTGTTTTTAAAAATATTATACCTTATATAACGATAATTAAAAATAAAGGTTCATTAATTCTTAATTAAAGATTTTCTTTTTTTATATAAAATGATGAAAAATAGTATAATTACAAGGGTTACGGCAATTATAACAAGCTCAATATATTGTTTTATTGCTTCACCGAACAACATTAAAACGATACTTACTATCAAAAATCTTAAACCTCTGCCAAAAAAACTTGCAATCATAAATTTAATAAAATTCATACTTAAAATACCGCTTGCAATTGTAAATACTTTATAAGGTATAGGTGTAAAAGCGGAAAAGAAAACGGCAAGAGTTCCGTATTTGTTGTAAAGTGCTTCTACCGCTTCAAATTTTTCTTTACCGCCTTTTCTAAAGAACCAGTTAAATGCAGGACGTCCGCCCCAGTAGCCTATAGCATATCCTATTACACCGCCGAATGCTGAAGCGATTGTACAAATTAAGGCATAAAACAGTGCCTTGGCAGGCTGTGCTAAATCCATTGCTATTAACAAAAAATCAGGCGGCGGTACAAGAAAAAAACTTTCTATAAATGAATTTAGTGCTAAACCTTGCACCCCCATTGATTGAAAAAAATCGTTCATTTTTATAAAAATTTCGTGCATATCTACCTCTTTTTATAAAAAAATTTTATCATGAATATTTTTAGGTATAATAAATTTGAGGTAAAAAATGAGCGTAAAAGTTTCCGTTATTATTCCCGTTTATAATGTGGAAAAATATATCCGTCAAACGCTTGACAGCGTGGTAAATCAGACTTTTAAAGATATTGAAATCATTATTGTTGATAATAAATCTACTGATAAAACTCTTGAAATTATTAATGAATATGCAAAAAAAGATGACAGATTTGTAATATACAAAAACAGTGAAAACTTAAAACAGGGTATTGCAAGAAATTTCGGAGTCCAAATGGCGCGCGGTCAATATATATTCTTTATTGACGGCGATGATTATATGGAGCTTAACGCTATAGAACGGCTTTATGATAAAATAACCGAAACTGATGCAGATATTACGCTTTGCACTTGGAATCAGTTTGATGACGCAACGGGCAAAATAGATAAAAACCACGTCTATGCTAAATTAAAGCAAATTCCCGCCGAGTTTGATAATAAAACATTTAATTGGCGCGATATTAAATATTCTGTTTTCTGGCAGACATCAGTGCCTTGGGATAAAATGTACCGCCGTGATTTTCTTATTAAAAAAGATGTTAAATTCCCCGGAGGCACATTTTTTGAAGATAATGTTTTTGTTTATGACGCTTTATTTAAAGCGGATAAACTGTCTGTTTTGCGTGAGGATTTAATTTTTTACCGTTGTAACAGAAAAAATGCCGTTACTAATTCCAGAAATCATATTTTCTTTGATTATTTAAAAATTTTTAATTTAATCGGTGATAATCTGAAAAAAATTAATTTGTTTGACGAAATGAAATATTATTACTGGGATTATAAAGTAATAACGCTGTATTGGTGGTTTATGAAAATACACCTGCCTTATAAACGCAAGTTTTTTAATATGATGAAATATGATTTTAAACATCTTGGCATAAATGAAGAAGATAAAGAATTTGTGCGCAACAGAACTCTGTTTTTAATAGACAGATTTACCAAACTGCCGTTTTTTATCTATTATCCGCTATTTTTTTTCTGGGATAAAATATTCAGAATAGAACGCGGAGTAAAAAATTATGCACTCGTATTCTTTTCAACTTTTGAAAAATGGTATGATTATAAAAAATAATTATTTTTTAGAAACACACGCACTTATAGCGTCCATTAGCCTTGCAACTTCAATAATTTGTATATCATAATTTCCCTGCAGTTTTTTATTTTGTTTAGGAACGATAGCTTTTTTAAATCCTAATTTTTGTGCTTCATATATACGTTTTTCAAGATTTGATACATTTCTTATTTCGCCCGATAAGCTGATTTCACCTATGATTACGCAGTTCGGGTCAACTATGACATCACGGTAACACGTAGCAATTGCAAGTGCTATGCCTAAATCCGCAGCAGGTTCATCTATTTCAATCCCGCCTGTTACGTTTACATAAACGTCATGTTTTGAAAGATTTAAACCAATTCGTTTTTCAAGCACGGCAATAATTTGCAAGAGTCTGTTAAATTCCGTTCCCGTTGAAACCCGCCTTGGCGATGGATATGATGTTGCTCCGACTAATG
>CANQZO010000139.1 GCA_947628355.1 Candidatus Gastranaerophilales bacterium
CACGGATGCACAGGTTGTTGCTTCTACAGTTACAGCTAAAAATGATATTAATATTAAAGGCGGAAATGATGTTTATGTTACGGGTGATTCACTTTTAACTGCTGACAATAATATTAAAGTAACAGCAGAAAAGGGTAAAGTTCAAGCTAAAGCTACAATGGAAGCTAAAAACGGTGCAACTACCATAACAGCTGCTACAGATATCAAAGGCGGTATAAACTTCAAAAATACACTTGCTAAAATGTATGCTAACGGCGGAGATATCAATGTTAAACTTGCAGGTGTAAGCAACAAACAAAAAGGTTTAACTGCTGAAGCTAAAAATAATGTTAACATTGAAACTAAAGAAACATTATCTGTATCAAGATTAGTTGCTAAAGAAGGAAATATGACTCTTACGGCTGATAAGATTGTAGCAGGTCTTCCTTATACAACTGAAGAAAAAATCCCGAATGGTGATAGCTCGGAACGTTCATACATCTACGTAGCAAACGGTACATTCACAGCAAACACAGCTAATGATGAAATGGAAGTTACAGCATCTGATACTGATGTATACAAAGACGGTAAACATTATCAACAAAGACATCACATTCAATTTGGCAACGGCGAAGAAAAAATCTTATTAATCAATAACAGACCGGCAGCTGAAACAAGTATTGATCCTGTAGTTCCTTCTTCACTCAATACAAATGTTAATGATGATCAAGCAGCTATGAAAAACAAATTACCGGCTCAACCTCAAACAATAACGGTTAACAATAACATAACAAATAACAAAACTCAATTAGTAGATGTGTTCGCTGCAGCTAGTCAGATAGAAATTGAAGATGACGAAGACGAAGACTAATAAATAACAAACAAATAAAAAAAGAGAGCTTTGAAAAAGGCTCTCTTTTTTGTTTGACTTATTTCCCCCTATTTCGTAACATGTTTTTATGAAGTGTAAATTTTTAATTATTTCATTAATTTTATGTACCGGAACAACGGCGATTTCAGAGTCAATTATTAGTCAACCCGTACAAAAAAAACGTTCTGCCATTCAATCTACTAATGCTGAATTTAAAGAACATAAAATTGATACCGCTTCAAATGCATATTTTGAAGCTATTAAAGAAATAGAAGCAAAATTATCTCAAACTGACGATAATTATATTTATTATGTTTCGCTTGTTGATTTGTATATAAAGACTTCTCAGTTTGATAAAGCATATAAAGAACTTACTTTTTTAAATAATCTTGCAAAAGCAAATAAATTAAATTCCCAAGTATTGCAAAGTTTATCGGAGCTTGAAGCAGTGCTTGAAAAAAACGTGAAATATAATTCTGATATTGCGATAGATTTAACAATAATGAATTTAATTTTGCAAAATTATTCAAAGTCGCAGGAATATCTGACTTCAGCGTATAATAATAATTTATTTTTACCTGCATTTAAAGAAGTTTTTGACACAACAGGTAATTATCAGTCGGGAGTTAATTTGGCTGAAAAAGTTTTAAAAGTTAATCCGTTAAATAAAAGTTTAAGAAAACTAAAAGCAGAATATTTGATGCAGTTAAATCAAAAAGATAATGCCATAAATGAATACACTGCGCTTGCAGTTATAATGCCGGATGATTTGGAAATAAAATATAATCTTTATAATTTGCTTGAAGGAAAACCATTGAGTGAAAAGGAATTAATAGCTAAAATCTGTCCACAAATGACGGAGGAAAAGGCTTATTCCGTTATATCAGACATGCTTTCAACAAATAAAAATTATTCATCTGCAAAAGTATGGGCGGAAAAACTTATAAATAAGTATCCCGAAAACGCTAACGGCTATATTGTTATGTCAGAAATTTATAAGTCTGAAGGAAATCTTAAAGAATGTTATGACATGTTAAAAATGGTTAGGGACAAGGCGGATGATAAAGATACTATTTCCAAGTATAATGTTGCGCTGGCAAAATTGTCAGATGAGCCTGTAAAGCAGGCTGACGGGCTTATGAATAACGGGCTTTATGGGCAGGCTTTAAGCGTATTAGAGTCTGCGAATAAAGATGATTTGTATGTTATGCTTTCAATGGCAAGAGCAAATTATTTTTTAAACAATAAGCAAACAGCTTTTGAGCTTTTAAATAAGGCAATGTCTTTATATCCTAATAATTCTGACGTATTTTATTATTTCGCTTATATTTTTTATCAGGAAAAGGATTTAACAAGTGCAAGAAATTATGTTAATAAATCACTTGAGGTGAATAAGGAAAATCAATTTTCGCTTAAATTGCTTGATGTGATTAATAAAGCAGAAGCTGACACATACTTAAATAAGATATCTTCAAATATTGATGCTCAAGACTTTACGGAGGCAATGAAATTAACGGAAGAAGCCTTAAAAATTGATAAAAAAAATTCGGCATTGTATTTTTATAAGGGTATGATTTTAATAGCTCAAAACAATTATGCAGCGGCTACTGCTCCTTTGTATAAAGCAATAGAGCTTAATAAAAACAATTTTGAAGCATATTATTATCTGGGGGTTGCGTTTGATAATTTATCTGAGCCTCAAAATGCACTTGAATATTATAAGGAATTTATAGAAAGGCTGCCTAAAGACGATTTTGGCGAGAGCGAAAAGCGAGATTATGCTAATGCCAGAATTAAAAAACTTGCGGGATAAATAATTTTACAATTCGTTTAAAAATAAAATATATTTTGTTATGATTTAAGAATGGATATCTTAAAGACATTTGAAATATTTTTAACGGCTCCGCTTAGTATTATAAGAAAGCGGAGAATTAAAATAATGCATGTCGAAACAAATATTTTTTCGCCGAAACTGCCTATTGGAGTTACTTTTGACGATGATATAAATTTAACTGTTTATAATAATCAAAAAGTATATAATTTATTATCGGGTGTAATATATAAAAAAAGACTAAAAGATGAAAATAACAAAAGCAAAATTTATAACGAGCGCTCCGACGATTAATGAGTGTCCCGAATTAAATTTGCCCGAAATCGCGCTTATCGGGCGTTCTAATGTCGGTAAATCATCTTTTATTAATTCTGTTGTAAATATAAAAGGGCTTGCTAAAACAAGTAATACTCCGGGGAAAACGCAGTTAATTAACTTGTTTAATGTGGATGATAAATTTATTTTCGCCGATTTACCCGGTTACGGCTTTGCCAAGGTTTCGGGAAAAATGCAAAATCAGTGGCAAAAAAGTCTTGAACAATATTTGTTAAAAAGAACTTCCATTGTTTCTTTAATTCAATTTATAGATTCAAGGCATGAAATTCAAACTAATGATTTGCAAATGGCGCAGTGGATTAAATTTAATAATCTGCCATGTTTTATTGTTGCGTCTAAGGTTGATCAAATTTCAAAATCACAGGTTTTAAATGTGTGCAAAAAATTTGAGAAAGAATTAAATCTTCCCGTTTTTCCGTTTTCAAAAACTAATTCTTTTTACAACAATAATATTATTGATAAAATACAAGAGCTTATTTAATTCTTGTATTTTCTAAAAACACTCTGATACATTTTTGAACGGTATCGGATGTTGCAAGGCTTTTATATGGATTTTGTTCATCAACTTTTATATTATCAGACGACTTTTTCCGAAATTTCTTAACAATGATAAAAACAGATATTGCGGCGAGGATTAAGATTATTAATCCTGCGCCGCCGTATATTAAATTGTTATTAATCGCTGTAAAATTTACAGCGGGAACTGAACTTGCTTCCGTTGTTGCTTCTATCTCGGGAAGCGCGGGCAATTCTTCAAATTGAGGTTCATTATTAGTTATTTCGATTAACTCGGTAGTCATTTAATAATATTATACCTCTACTGTTTCTGTTTTTTTATTAGGTTTTCTTCCTCGTTTTTTCTTTTCGGGCTTTTTATCTTCAGCCAAAGTCAATTGCTCTGATTTTGCTGTTTCCGCTTTTTTATTGGATTTTCTTCCGCGTCTTTTTTGATTTTCTTGTTCTTTATTTTCAGTTTCTTGTTTTACTTCGCTGACTTGAGGCTGCTGTGGTTTTTCTTCCTGTTTGTCAGGTTGATTAGTATTTTGCGGTGAAGCTGTTATTATGTTTGTTATTTCATCAAGCAATTGCTCTTTTGTTTCAATATCTTCAACGTGTTTATTTATATTTTGTTTAAAGTTATTGTTGTTCTTATGTTGATTTTGTTTGTTATTTTGCTCATTATTTTCATTTAAGGGATTGTTGTTAGGGTTATTAAACACCTTATTTTGTTTATAATTTGGTGTTCTGTTTTTTATCTGCTGAGCGGGGATTTTTAATTTTGCCGCTTTAGCTTTAATTTCGCCTTCAATTGTCGGAGCAGAGAAGATTAAATCATCGGCAATGTAGCCTGTTCCCTGGCAATGAGGACATTTTTTGCCGAATAATTCCGATAAACTTTGACCTTGTCTGTGGCGGGTTAATTCAACCAATCCTAAATCAGATAATTGACCAACCTGCGGTTTTGCCTTATCTTTTTCCAGTGCTATTTCAAGTTCTTCCATCATTGCAAGTTTATCACGGCGGTTATTCATATCAATAAAATCTATAATTACCATACCGCCGATATTTCTTAATCTTAATTGACGGGCAATTTCATGCACTGCTTCAAGATTGGTTTTTACAATGGTTTCATCCTGTGTATTTGAGCTTACAAATTTTCCGCTATTTACGTCTATTACTGTTAATGCTTCGGTTGTTTGTATAAATAAGTAGCCGCCGCTTGGCAAATTTACCTTTGTCTGCAGTGCTGATTTTATTTCTTTTACAACACCCGATGCAACAAGCAGATTTTCCGAACCTTTATATGCGTTTACTTCAATATTCTTATTCATATTCCAGTTTTGGAGTATCTGCTGAGTTCTGTGGACTCCGTATGAAGTATCTAATATTATTTCATCAACATCTTCGCTGCATGCTTCTCTCATTACTCTGTATAATAAGTCTTGGTCACGGTATAAAAGGCTTGGTGCAGGGCGTGTTTCTGCTGCCGTTACGATTGTATTCCACTTTTCTAAAAGTATTTCCATATCTTCCTGAATATCGGCATCAGATTGC
>CANQZO010000140.1 GCA_947628355.1 Candidatus Gastranaerophilales bacterium
AAACAAGGCGCATTTGCCGTAATAAATGCGGATGATGAATATGCAAAGGATTTTTTAAGCATAATTCCCCCGGGAGTTAAAGTATTAACATACGGGGTTAAAAAAGATGCTGATGTTAAAGCGGAGGAAATAGAATTTAGTGTTGACGGTGCTAAATTAACATTAAATTTTCAGGGCAAGCGGGAAAAAATGAATTTGCATTTAAACGGAATGTTCAGTGTTTATAATGCATTAGCGGCATTTTCTGCGGGGCTTGCAATGAATATTGATTATAAAATAATAATAAGAGCACTTGAAAATACAAAGAGTGTAGCGGGCAGATTTGAAATCGTAAATAAAAAACCAATGGTTATAGTGGATTACGCACATACTCCCGACGGATTGGAAAATGTATTAAAAGCGGCACGAGAACTAACTCCCAAAACATCGGATTTAATATGTTTATTTGGCTGCGGAGGGGACAGAGATACAACAAAACGTCCTAAAATGGGTAAAATTGCCGATGAATTAGCGGATAAAGTAGTTGTAACTTCTGATAATCCGCGCAGTGAAGACCCGCAGTTAATAATATCTGATATAATGACGGGAATAAAAACCGTTGATACAAAAAGAATATTTGTAGAGCCCGACAGACGCGAAGCAATTAAATTTTTAAAAACAATCTCAAAGTCCGAGGATGTAATAGTTATTGCAGGCAAAGGGCATGAAGATTATCAAATATTAAAGAATGAAACTATCCATTTTGATGATAGGGAAGAAGCAAGAAAAGTGTTTGTTGAATTAGGAGGCAGAGTATGAAATTAACTGTTTTAGGTCCTGGGTGCTGGGGGTTAACTTTAGCGTGGCTTTTAAATAATAATTTTGAACAGATTACCGTTTGGGGCAGAAAAGAAGATATTACTGATGAACTCAGAACATATAAAAGAACAACCAAACCTTTGACCGTACAGCTTGACAATAAAGTACAAATAACGGATAACTTAAAAAAAGCAATAGATGGCGCCGAGATTATCCTGCTTGTAGTTGCGACATCGGGTATAAGACCTGTTTGCAAACAGTTAAGAGAAGCAGGGTTAAAAGATAATCAAATTTTGGTAAATCTTTCAAAAGGTTTAGAACTTCCGACGTTAAAAAGGATGTCAGAGGTAATAAAAGATGAATTGCCTGATTCAAAATTAGTAATACTGTCAGGTCCTACTCTTGCAAAAGAGATACTGAACGGTTGTCCTACAGCTGCTTCTGTTGCAAGTGAAGATATGAATGCGGCAGAATTTGTTCAAAAACATTTAAGCGTAGCTTCAAAATTCAGGTTGTATACAAACTCTGATGTTATCGGAGTTGAATTAGGCGGAAGTTTAAAAAATGTAATAGCAATTGCTTCAGGCTTTGCTGATGCCATGAAACTCGGAGATAATTGCAGAGGCGCACTTCTAACAAGAGGTATGGCGGAAATAGTTAGAGTAAGTATGGCATTAGGGGCAAATCCCTCAACATTATACGGATTATCAGGCATGGGTGATTTAATTGCCACCTGCTCAAGTCCTTTCAGTAGAAACTTTACCGTTGGTTCAATGCTCGGACAAGGCAAAAAAATAGATGATATTTTAAATGAACTCGGTTCGGTTGCCGAGGGTGTAAAAACTTCAAAAGCATTATGCGAATTGGCTGATAAATTAGGGCTTGAAGTACCTGTTTCCTCTGCTATTTATGAGGCGGTTTATACTGATATTACCCCTAATGAAGTTTTAAATAAACTTATGAACAGAAAACTTAAACAGGAAGATGAATATACATTAAAATAAAGGTATATATATTTTGGTTAATGAAAATAAAAGCGCATATTTAGAGTTAATTGAAAAAGGACAAAATTATAATAAAGAAAAAAATTACAAAGAAGAAATCAAAATATACAGATTGATTTTAAGTCTTTATGCAGATGATATTTCTTCGGTAGAACTGGCGGGTTTATATATAAAACTTGCAAATGCTTATTATAATAAAGAAGATTACGAAAAAGCCGCATATTATTATGAAGAATATTTAAAGCTCTATCCCGACGGACAGTCAAGTGTTTTTGGCAGACTGGCTCATGTATATTATTATACCGACATTGATAAATGTATAGATTACCACAATAAAGCCTTAAATATTGAAGTTAACGCTTATGATTCGGCAAATAAATTATTTGCAATGATTAAATCATGTTACTATACGCAGGCGGAAATAAAAGAAGAAGCCGAATTTGAAGCCGATATAATAAGAAATACGTTATATAAAGATATAAAAAAATACACTCATGACAATAAGAAAAAAAAGAATACAGGCAGATTAAATATAGGATATTTGTCATCAGATTGTTATACACATACGATGATGAATTATATTATGCCTATATGGGAAAACCATAACAGAGAAGAATTTAATATAACTATATTTAACGGAGCCGAAAAGCACGACAGCACAACGGATAAAATTGAAAAATTGGGATATAAAGTTATTTCTTGTGCCAAAATGAATAACAAGGAACTGGCAAAAGCAATATACGATGAAAATATTGATATCCTTATAGATTTAGGCGGATTTACACATTTAAAATCGTATTGCGCTTTTTATAAGCCGGCTCCGATAATAATATCGTATTTAGGATATATAAATACTTTGGGGATAAAAGAATTTGATTATATATTAACAGACAGATACACAATTCCCGAGGAGTGTGCTGATTTATATACGGAAAAACCCTTATATACAGATAACGGATATACATTATTAAGCGGTAAAAATTTTTCTGAAAAAGAAAACTCTGCCCCAATAAAAGAAAACGGATATGTAACTTACGGAAGTTATAACTGCACATCAAAAATGAGTGACGCGGTTTTACATATGTGGTCAAAAATATTGGAAAAAAATAAAACCGCAAAATTATTAATATACAGGACTCAGTTAAACCCGAGTAAAATAAACTATTTAAAACAAAGAATGAAAAAGTGGGGAATGGATTTACAAAGAGTAATATTTGATACAAAATTTGACCCCCCTTTTTATAATGTATATTCCAAAGCAGATATAGCATTAGATACATATCCTTTCGGCGGAATGACAATATGCGCCGAAGCCGCAATGATGGGAGTTCCCACAATAACATTAACGGGAGAGGGAATGCAGACAAAAGGCGCGGGAAGAATTAATGAAGAAATGGGAATTAGCGAATTAAATGCACAAACAGGTGATGAATATATTAATAAGGCTGTTGAATTAGGAAATAATCCGCAAAAAATAACACAATTAAGAAAAACACTGCGCAAACTTGCCGAAGAAAATTTAATGCAAAAAGATGCTGTTGGCTTTACCCGTAATCTTGAAGAAAAGTATAAACAAATCTGGAGTGAATTTATAAATAGTCCTTAAATTCTTTTTTAATGACTTTGAACCCGCAGCCTTCAATCATTTCAGCGTTATATGGTATATGTTTGGCAGGATAATTCCTGCAAACTTGCGGTCTTGAATTATAAACGGAGCATTTGCCGTCATCCGTAAGAAATTTGCAGGATAAAATTAAATTATCCTCCTCATCTTTGCCCGTAATAAAAAATCTTTTATAATGAGGCAGAATAAATTGCATAAACTTTAATTCGGTATTATTTTTAAGCCCCCTGCTTCTTATTTGTCGGCAGCATTCGCCGCACTTTAAACATTTTCCCTCTATTTTGTAATTAATTTTTTGAGGAACAAAATAAGATAAAAATTCATAAAAGCAGGATTTTATAAAATCAAAAGACATTTGTTAACAATTCCGTTAAAAAAAATATTTATTTGATAAAATAATAGCATAATAAACAAGAGGAATAAAATGGCGAAGAAAAATCAAAAAGAAAATCCGATATTATCGTTTGTGAAAATGATACTCATTATTGGAGCGGCATTAGTTCTTGCATTCTATTTTTCCGTTAAAACATATCTTGACAGTTTAGGTCCGATTCCTCAGTTAAATGATTATAATCGTAACATAGTGACTCAAATATATTCTTCCGATAATAAGTTAATTAAAACATTTCAGCCGTTTCACTATGAAGAAGCAAAAATAAATGAAATACCCCAATATTTAAAAGATGCAATAATTTCAACGGAAGATAAAAACTTTTATACTCATGACGGATATGATATATTCGGCATAATACGTTCTGTTATAGTAAACGTAATAAATAAGCGGGCATCACAGGGCGCAAGTACAATCACTCAGCAATTAGCCAGAATACTTTTTCTTTCTAACGAAAAAACGTATATAAGAAAAATAAAAGAAATACAAATAGCCGCACGAATAGAAAAAACAATACCCAAAGATAAAATATTAGAGATGTACTTAAATAACGTATATTTAGGTTCGGGCGCATACGGAGTAGGTGCTGCAGCTTCAACTTATTTTAACAAGAGCTTAAAAGAACTGACTCTGGCAGAATGTGCGCTAATAGCAGGTCTGCCTCAAGCACCGTCTCAGTATTCACCCTATAAAAACTTAAAAAAAGCTCAAAAGCGCAGAAATAAAGTTTTAAAGCGCATGTATATTATGAAAACCATAACAAAAAAACAATATGAAACTGCTTTAAAAGAAAAAATAACCCTAAGTAAGAAACCGGGATTGGCAAGAACAAATATAGCACCATATTTTATAGACTATGTAATGCGCGAACTTGAAGAATTAGGTTTTGATGAAACCGAAATATCTCAAGGCGGATATAAAATAACAACAACCTTGGATTATAATGCACAAATAGCCGCAAACAATGCCATAGAAAAAACAATGGCGGCATGGAAACTTACTAAACCGAAACATCAAGCTGCATTATTCAGTTTTTCTCCGATGACGGGCGGAATAATTGCTTATTGCGGAGGTAAAGATTATATTGAAAGTCAATATGACAGGGTAACTCAAGCAATAAGACCGCCGGGATCTTCATTTAAGCCTATAGTTTATACAACTGCCATAATTAAGGGCTACACACCCACAGATATGATGAATGACTCCCCGGTTACAATAGGTAAGTGGAG
>CANQZO010000141.1 GCA_947628355.1 Candidatus Gastranaerophilales bacterium
ACTTGGCTAGGAAGCTCTTATAATTGCCGTATAAGCCTCTCAGCTGAGGCCATAAAACGCTTTAAAAGCTTCATAGGGGTAGTTTGCGCTTTTTAACTACCCCGGAAAGGGTATCGTTTCAGAGTGAAGAATTTGGCCCAAGTTTATCTACAAAACTATCTCTTCATAAATCTGCAGCAGTTGCCACGCAGCCTTTTCCCAAGAAAATAATTTTGTTCTTTGAAATCCCTTTGATGATAATTCACTGCGTTTTTCTCCATCTTTTTCCAACAAAAGCATTGATTCTGTAAACTGGTCCACATTTCCCGGATCCACCAAAAGAGCCGCATCGCCCGTGATCTCGGGTATGCTCGTTACATTGCTTGTAATAACAGGTTTTCCAAAATTCATAGCCTCCAATACCGGAAGGCCAAAACCTTCATACCAGGTTGGATACATAAAAGCAAAACAATTACGATATAAATTGCTCAATTCTAAATCCGATACATATCCCGTTACTATTACATCCTGCTCAAGTCCCATATCCGCAATATCCTGGTAGAAATTCTCCTGCATCCAGCCGTAACCACCTGCAATACAAAGCTTTTTATATCCTTTAATACTTTCCTTATACCTCTTATACGCATTCAACAATGTGCCATAATTTTTTCTAGGTTCAATTGTTCCAACCGATAAAAAATATGCATCCTTCTCCAGATGGAATTTTTCCAGGATATGCATATCTTCCTTCTCTTTTAACAAAGTATCACGATTTCCCAGAAGGATTACTTCTATTTTATCCTTTGGAACAGATGGGAAAAAATGTTCCAATCTTTGCCTGGTATATTCCGAGATGGCAATGATCTTATCTGCAAACATCATAGAATCCAAGGTTCCCTTATAGCAAAATAACCGGTTTGCTTCCGTCGTATACTCCGGATGATCCATAAAACAGACGTCATATATTGTCACTACCTTCTTTGCTGTCATTCCCACAGGAAACCGATAATTATTTGAATGTACGATATCAAGCTGCTTTATTTCCTTTTGTGTATCGTTGAATTCATCAATGACTGCTTCATGAAAATTCGGCCTCTCTATTTTGGTACAATTGCCTACCGTCTTGGGACGGTAATCATAAAACCAGGGAAAAAGCGTATATTGATTTTTCTCATCTATTTTAGCCACAGATCTAATCATTTGATCTGCAAAAAATCCGGTTCCTGATTTGCTTTCACAAGTCTGACTTATATCAAAACCTATTTGCATGACAACTTTACTCCTCTATTCATATTTATACCAGCTCATGATCAGCTTCCACTCCGAACAAGGTATATATTTATAAATTTTAAGGAATTCCCGGCACGACACCTTTGCAAGTTTGTGTGCAAATTCCGGATTTGTCTTTCCCGCCTTCTCTCGGGGTATTCCCATTTCATCCACAATAACGTGCGCCAGATTATATATCCACTTCTTGTCAGCTTTTCCTAAATTTTTTTTCTGCATGACCAGCATCTCTTCATGCACCTTCCTTCTGAAGCCTAAAGTTTTATTATCATCATATAACCTGGAACCTGCCAACAATTCATTCAAGCGATAGAAATTTTCATATTTTCCAAGACGAAGCCAATAATCGTAATCCATGCAATACTGGAGCTTTTCATCCAGATATCCATATTTTTCAACCATCGTCTTTCTAAAAAACAACGCCGGCTGACATATAAAACAGACCTCTTTCAAGCGTTCATAATTAAAATCTTCCGTATAATATTCCTCAATGACGCTATCATCTTCTCTTATATGATTGGCGTTTCCATAAACAACATTTATTTCTGGATGATCCTCAAAGATTTTCATCACCTTTGAAACTGCGCCCGGATAATAAATATCATCTGAATTCAACCATCCGATGACTTCTCCTGTTGCTAATCTCAATCCCTTATTGACAGCATCCGTCTGCCCTTTATCCCTCTCGCTTCTCCAGATAATCTGATTTTTATAGGTCTTCAATATGTCCAGGGTTTCATCCGTACTTCCCCCATCCATAACAATGTACTCAAGATCCTGTATTCCCTGCGACAACACGCTGTCAATGGTTCTTTTTATGTATTTTCCTTGATTAAAAGACGGCGTTACTACTGTAACCTTCATGATACCAGTTCTCCCCTATCCTAGAATCGTAAATCTACATTATTGCCAAGCTCATCCTGTAATAAAAGTTCATCTACCATAATTCCCAGCTCACGGGAATCATCACTGCCCAAAACACTCTGTGGCGACCATACTTTTGATATCTTCATGACAATCGTACTCTGTACCTGAGTTATCGGTTCCTCGATATTGATGAATGCTCCGGGAACAATTTGAATCTGCTTTTTGTCGACACCATTTTCAATGGAAACCTTCATCTTCATTTGAATAAATTCAGGAACACTCAGTTTCCCTAACAAACGATATCCAACCCTATCCTTAAGCTGTATTGTTATCTCCCGGGAACTCCATCTGTCAGGATATATCCCCGTTATTTCCTCATCAAATATGTAGCTGTTTTGATCATTCATTAATTCTTCAAAAACACAAAGGTATTCTGAAACCATTTTTTCTTTTTGATACTCGCTTAATTTTCTTTCATACTCGTTAATAACAGAGTCAGTAATCTCCTGATTCTCAATATATATTATTCCCTTCAGAATTTCATCCGGGCTTTTGGGATTGAAATAATAAATCGAATCACATCCTATTTCCGGCAGGCTTGTTAAATTACTGCAAGCAATAGATTTATGTAAATACATAGCCTCTACTACTGGTATGCCAAATCCCTCAAACAAACTGGGATAAATCAAACCCTTCGCATTCTTTAAAATACTATATAACTGCTCATTTGAAACATATCCTGTAATCACCGTCCGTTCAGCAATCTCGAGTTTTTCAAGTAAACTATTATAATAATCAGTTTGCTCCAGAGGATTACCCGTTAAGACAAGCTTCATTTTCCCCTGTCTACTTACGTACATTGAAAACGCGTTTAATAATAATTTATGATTTTTGTGTTCCCAGAAATTTGCCGGATACACAATATACTCTTGATCGCGAATGTTCAATTTGTCAAGTATAGTGTCGTCCTCTTTATTAAACCGATTTTGAATGGCAATATAGATCGTTTGTGCCCTTTCTGCAGGGAAATTATATTTTTCACAAAAAGTTTCTCTCGTATAATCAGAAATACACACAACCCTTTCCACTTTTTTAACGATGTCAGCATAAAACTTGCGTCTGTGTTGTAATTCTTGAGGTGCAAAAAACTGAGGATAAAACTCATGTTGTATGTCAAGTATAGTGCTGACTGTAGGGATCCCCTTTTCTTTTAAGGTGGGGGCGCTGAATGGGCAATATAAGATATCAATTTTATTTTTTGCCAATAAGTTACGCCGTCCAAAATGATTAACAATTCGATTTAGGAATCTATCTAATTTAGGTATCCCTAAAAATTTTATATTGCCTGTAACTTGTAGGAAACGTGCAGGAAAAGAAATATCCTCTTTTAAATAAGAAATATTTTCTTCACTACATAACAGGAATACTTGAATTCCCTTTCTTTTCATAAGACCCTTAATTAACTCAATCGCAAAACCGGTTGCTCCTCCTGCACTTCCATCTGGTCTGATCGATAAAACATCCACTGCAAGTCTCACTGATATTCACCTCATGTCTTTTGCTATATATCGTTTTTCTGTAAGTTCTCTATTTCTTTCTATCATTTTTCAGACATCATCTTTGTCCGCCTGCTGTTTCTGTAAGCTTTTAATGATCTTTAGGTGTGCTGCGCAGTCGGATTCGCTCTCCTC
Source organism: Candidatus Gastranaerophilales bacterium (assembly GCA_947628355.1). Classification (GTDB taxonomy): domain Bacteria; phylum Cyanobacteriota; class Vampirovibrionia; order Gastranaerophilales; family Gastranaerophilaceae; genus Avigastranaerophilus. The sequence goes on from CANQZO010000141.1 coordinate 3,825, forward strand.
AAGCCGTCTCTGTAAATCATTAATGACTTCCAGACGCGCTGCACGGTCAGATTCGCTCTCCTCAAGCCGTCTCTGTAAATCATTGATGACTTCTAGACGCGCTGCACGGTCAGATTCGCTCTCCTCGAGCCGTCTCTGTAAATCATTGATGGCTTCCAGACGCGCTGCACGGTCAGATTCGCTCTCCTCAAACAGCCTTCGCAAATTATCCTGTTCATCCAAATAGGTTTCCCTGGCAGTATTTTTCTCTAGTACTTTCACACTTCTAACCATGATTCCAAGCTTTCGGGCATCCCCGCCAAAACCTGTTTCCTTAGGAATCCATTCCACATTTGTCTCCATGGTAAACTTTACCAGTTCCCCCCCCAGAGAAGATAATGCATTATCCAGAGGGAATTCACATTCCCATTCTCCTGTGCCGAACTCATATTCGCCCAGATCCACTCCGTTAACACTTCCCCTGATCCAGAAACTTTCTCCGTCTTTTTCCTGAATATTCCGAAATGACACCAGAATCTTGGTAAAATGTTCTGGAAGCTTTAAGAATACACTTCCCTTTTTCCCACGCATCCAACGGTAAATCCCATGAGCATCACTCTCCAAGTCATGCCAATTAAAATTATCACAATAGACATCTTCCATATGGCACTCTTTCGTTATCTTATCCCGAAATACTTCCATATCCTCTACCGTATACTCCGTCGAATATCCAAATTCCGTAACTTCCCTCTCTATATCACGAGGATTTGCACAGCCTTTACATTTTTGAACCACATCTTCATATATTTTCTGAGTCCTCTCAGATAAAAACATTTCATCAAACGGTTGCTGGCGAATGTTGCCAAGGAGAAACTTTTTGCTTTCTCTGCTGTAATATCCCCCGCAACAGGTGTAAACATCCCCATTACAGTCCAACAGCCATGAAACCTTTCCCGCATGACAATTATTCTCTATCACATATTCCCCCTTAGAAAGCAACAGTTTCTTTTCACGAGGCAGGCTCATATATGGGTATACTTCACGAATCTGCTCTCCTTCAAATTCAAACTGTTCCTCGCGATTCGCTTTAATTTTGGGAATAACATTTAAAGGAATGCCCTGATCATTAAAATAGCTTTTCATTCTCGGAATATCCGCTATATTATCCTTCTGCGCAACCACGTTAATCTGAACTGAAAACCCTTTGTCTTTAATGAGCATGGCGCTTGCCAGGGCGCGA
>CANQZO010000142.1 GCA_947628355.1 Candidatus Gastranaerophilales bacterium
CTCCATATACCTTATGTAGATTTAAAAGATTATACTCTGGACACAAAATGCCTCTCTTACATAAATTTTAATGACGCAAGAAAATATAAAATAATTCCCCTATTCAAAATTGAAAATGTATTAACGGTTGCTATGGCTGATCCGTTGGATTTATTCGCAATAGATAAAATAGTTGAGCAGACGGGATGTGATATAGAACCTGTTGTATCCGCAGAAAGTCTTGTATTAAAAAAGATAGAAGAATATTATACAAGCTCAAGCTCGGTTGGTCAGATAAATATAGAAGAAAATGAAGTGAAATACGACTGGCAGGAGGAACTCCATAATGATGTTCTATCTGATGAACATATACAAATATTGATTAGAGCAATATTAAAACAGGCAATTTTAAATAATGTTCATGAAATGTTTTTTGAACATGTACCAAACGGATTAAGCGTTAATTTCAGGCAGAATGACGGTATAATAAATACCGGTCAGATACCTGCCGTGCTTGTAGTTCCGTTTATATCAAAATTAAAAACACTTTCAGCTCTGGATGCAAGTGTTTGCGAGCTTCCTCAATTGGGCAAACTGGTATTTAAAGTGGATGACATTGTTTTAACTGCAAGTATTTCGGCATTTCCTACAATTAACGGCGAAAGAATTTCTTTAAAAATTTATAAACCGCCCAAAAAATTATCCGAGCTTAATTTAAGCGATTCACAAATAAAATCCGTAAAAAACGAATTGCAATCCCCCGGAATTATACTGGTTTGCGGTTCATCTCTTTCGGGGAAAACTCACATAATATATTCCATACTCTCTGAAATAGCTTCCAAAGAAAAAAATATCATGACAATTGAGGCTGTTTCAAAATATAATCTTGAAAATGTAAATCAATGCGAGCTTAACGAAAATATTGCTTTTAACATAGATAAAGCAATGCGCTTTATAGAATTTCAATCGCCCGATATAATATATTTTGAAAGCATAACAACAAAAACGGGATTGGATTATTTCAGCTCTCTGGTTTTCAAAAATAAAATATTGATAACGGAATTTTTGGCCGATAATATGGCGGATTTAATTAAAAAACTTTCCTATATTGATTTTGAAATGTTTAAGCCGTTAATATCTTGTATAATTTTCGTTCATAACCAAGAAAGAATAGAAGTTTTTGATAAGAACGATTTACAGCGGTTTACGGGAATATAATTGTAACATTATATTAAAAATTTACATTGGAGGGCGGTAAAAAATTATTTATAGGTTTTACTCCAATATGGAATGTCAAAGGAGAAAACATGAGAATTAATCCGATATTACCGTCGTATAAAGTAAATTATTTAACAAAAACTAATTCTTCTAAGCAGAATATAAATAATATAAATATTCAAAACAGAAATTTTGAAATATACTTTGGACGTGATTTAGTTAAGCCCGCGCAGGCGGATACGTCATATTTCCATTTACCGCAAGGCTGCACGCCTGATGAGTTTCAAAAGGAAGCAGGCAGAGCAATAAGCGCAGGTAAGGACGTAATAGTAGAAGCTCCTACCGGAACTGGAAAAACGGCTGTTGCATATTATGCGGCATCAAAAAACATGAAAGAGGGTAAAAAGACATTCTATACAACACCTTTAAAGGCATTGAGCAATCAAAAATTAAAAGAATTTAAAGAAATATACGGTGAAGAAAATGTCGGAATATTAACAGGCGACAGGAGAGAGAATGCCGATGCTCCTATATTGATAATGACCACCGAAGTATACAGAAATATGGCATTATCAAAACGCTTTGGCGAAGAAGCACCGTTAATGGATAATCTCGGAACGGTAATATTTGATGAATGCCATTATATGGGTGATATTTCAAGAGGTGCAGTTTGGGAAGAATCAATAATGCTGACTCCGAAAGATACTCAAGTATTGGCATTGAGTGCAACAATAGGAAATCCCGATGAAGTACAATCCTGGATGAATACAGTGAGCGAAAACGGGGTTCATTTAGTGTCAATCCCCGCAGAAGCGAGAAACGTACCTTTAATCTTTGACAGGCTGACTACTCTCAATTATGAAAAAGAAGAAAAAATGCTCGGCAGAAGTATAAACAGAGGTTATGTAAATGCTCAATCTCCTGCAGTTTATGCTAAACCGTCATTGAGCGACTTTAACAATGCGGTAAAAGAACTTAAAAATAAAAATCAACTGCCCGCAATATTCTTTATATTCAGCAGAAAATTCTCACGAGAACTGCTTGAATATTTGGAAAAAGAAGCACCTGTTTTGACAAGCGAGGCTGAACAAAAAGAAATCGATGAAATAGTAAAAAAATATGCTTCGCAAAAATATATAGGCTCCGAGTTAAATGTAAATGCCCTAAAACACGGATATGCAATACATAACGCAGGTATAATTCCGGCTCAAAAAGAATTGGTGGAAGAATTATTCCAAAAGAAACTTATAAAAGCCGTTATATCAACTGAAACACTGGCAGCAGGGATAAATATGCCCGCAAAAACGGTAGTAATATCAAGTTCGCATAAACCCGTCAGTGAAATTGAAGATGAAAGCGGAAACAGACTTTTAACTTCAAACGAGTTTAAGCAAATGGCGGGCAGAGCAGGCAGACGCGGCATTGATAAGGTGGGTTATGTCTATACAATGCCTGTAAATATGCAGGATGAACAAGAATTTTTATCGCTTGAAGCATTGGCACACAACTCGCTTGAAAGCAGATATAATCCCGATTATCCTTTTTTAACGGGATATTATCATTATAATCCCGATGAAAACGCTTTAACCGATATATATTCACAAACATTTTATGTTCATAGTAAAGACAAAAATGAAAGAGAACAAAAATTAAATGAACTAAAAGATATCAGCTCGAAAAAAACTGAAGTATTAGAGTCGCTCGGCTATATAAAACGGGGTGAAAACGGAATTGAAGTAACTTCAAAAGGTGAAATATCTTCAAAAGTAAGAGGATATAATGCTTTGATATTAACGGATTTAATAACCTCAGGGGCATTGGATAATATAACTCCGGAAACACTTGCACTGCTTGCAGGCGCCATATCAACCCCCGCGAATCCGAAAGAAGATGAATTGACTCCTCAAACGGATATAACCGGGATTTTCGATAAGGCAAGCGAAACAGCCCAAGTCATAGAAAGAGAATTAAAATCGCAATTGAATGCAGGTTTGGCACAATTCGGCAAAGATTTAAAAAGTTTTTCTTCTTACGAAGAAATATTAGAATTTATTAACGGGCTTGAAAAAACAGACAGGTCAAAAGATGAAATAAAATCAGAACTTGAATATTTACAAGCAATAAGGTCAAAAGTATATAAAATCTCATCAGATACCGGAAGATACAGCCCCCAATCATTAATGAGCGCAATGCAAAACGGAGAAACAATACCCTCATCAGTATTGCAAAATTACTTAAACACCGTAAATTCATATAAAAAGAAAGTAAACGGAGACATACAAACATATATTGAAAAATTAAAATCTCAGATATCCGAAACTCAAGGAAACGAAAAAGGGAAAAAGGCAAAAGCAAAACTCGACAGACAAAGAGAAGAACTTGAAAAAGAATTAGAATATGCTCAAATTATGAAATATTTTGATGAGAATATAGAAAATGCTTTATATTCAAATTCAAGGTTTAAAAAAGAATATCCGTTAGAGAGAATAAAACGCGAATGTGCGCGCTCTGAGCAGGAATATGCAAGAGCAACGGCGCAGGAAAAAATAGCTCAGCCCGTGAAAGGATTAATCAGTTTAAGGGATAAAAAATCTGATTTTAAATCGGAATGTAACGCGGACAGAGTGCAAACAAACGGAATTGTTAACAAACTGGCAAAAATTACGGAAAAAGTAAGAGCAACGGAAACAGAAAAAGGAATAAAATCTTTACAATGCCATTATAATAAGACATCGGGTGAAATATTATATTTATGGGCATACCTAAATAAAACCGCGAATGCAGGCATAGTAAATTGGATAAAGACAATAAAATCAGCGGGAGAAAAAGCTGATGAGGGTACGATATACCGAATGATATTACAAAGTGCCGATTTAATAAGCCAAATAAAAGATATGGCGCGTGCGGGAATAGAATATTCAAGGACCGAAGAAGAAGCACAAAGGTATAAAAATCTGGAGAAAACGGCATTAGAAGCGGGAAGATTAATAATACAAGACCCTGTATCACTATAGAGCAAACTCGGTGAGTGTTTTAAGAAAAGTCAAGAAATTTACAAAAAAATAAAGAAATATTAAGAAAAAAATAAAAAATAAAAAATTACTTGTTGACGAGCAAATATGTTTAATATAAATTTAGATATGCTGAGATGGGCAAAAGTATTTTGCGGGATAAGCATAAATCAAGAAAGAAATGGTTTAAGAGAGTAAAATACAAAGCCGTTGAGGCAAAAGCCAAAAGATAAAAGGAAGTGGAAATGAACGAAAACAAGCAGCAAAGAATCAGAGTTTGTTTGAAAGCATACGACCATAAATTAATCGACATATCGGCAAGCAAAATAGTAGAAGTAGTAAAACGTACGGAAGCAAGAGTTGCAGGTCCCGTACCGTTGCCGACAAAGAGAAGATTATATTGTGTGCTCCGCTCACCTCACGTAGACAAAAAGTCAAGAGAACATTTTGAGATGAGAATACACAAAAGAATCATAGATATTTATGATCCGACGGCACAAACAACAGAAGAACTCACAAGGATGGATTTGCCTGCCGGAGTAGATATCGAAGTAAAACTTTAATTTTCAAAGGAGTAGTCGAGCAAAGCGAGCGACAGGCTCGAGGAAAAAGGAAATTAAACACAGACAATTTAATAGAGGAAACTCCTTAATAAATTGAATGTGATCTACGAAGCAAGCAGATAACGTAGCGCTCACAAAAGAAAGGTGAAATATGACACTGGGAGTAATAGGTGAAAAACTTGGGATGACACAAGTATTCAATGAACAAGGACTTGCAATTCCCGTAACAGTAATAAAAGTTAATCCGTTAACAGTAACACAAGTAAA
>CANQZO010000143.1 GCA_947628355.1 Candidatus Gastranaerophilales bacterium
CCTGTTTCAAGTATCTCAATATCTGTATTTTGGTCAGTTAAAGCAGGCGAACTTCTGTGTATCGGCAGATATGTATCCGTTTCAATTGAACCTTCATTATCTACAGGCTGACCAAGTACATTTAATATTCTGCCTAATATATTTTTACCCACGGGGATTTTAATTGGTTCACCCGTATTAATAACTTTCATTCCGCGCCTTATACCGTCAGTAGACGACATCGCAACAGAGCGGACTCTGTTTTCACCCAAATGCTGCTGAACTTCAGCTATTATTTTATTATTGTCATCTGTTATTATTTCAATAGAGTCATTTATTTCGGGTAATATTCCCGACTCAAATTCTACATCTATTACAGGTCCTATAACCTGTGTAATTAATCCCTCTTTTTCGGCAGTTATTGTCATATTTCACCTTACTTATTATCTTCTATATTTTATTATACAATTTTTATACTGATTTGTAAAAAGTCCATCAGAATTATATTTTTTATTATTTTAAATTTATGATAAAATTAGACTGTTAAAAATACACAATAATATATACAATGAACAACAATCAAAAAATTGTAATATTTCCAATTTATTTTAAAAAAGCTCCCCTTTTTCAGAATGAAATTTTTAAACCTATTCAAGCGGGTTGTGCACTAAATAAAATTTTCTCGGGGGGGGGGATTTTTAACGGATAATACAGGCGACAATATTTCCTCAAAAAATCCGTATTATGGAGAATTAACAGCTACCTATTGGGTATGGAAAAACTATTTAAAAGAAAATCCTAATATAGAATATATCGGTTTTTGCCATTACAGAAGATTTTTCGATTTTATTAATAAAAAAGTTGAACCATACAGTTTTAAACTAACAGATTACAAATTTTTCTCAAAAAACTTTTTGAAAAACAACACTCCCGAAATCATTACCAAATCAATTGAAGGATATGATGTAATTTTGCCAAGACTTATTTATAATTTAAAACCCACTGTTTATGAACATTACATCTGTGAACATCCAAAAGAAATTATTGATAAGTTTATTGAAATAGTAAAGTCAGACTACCCTGATTACACCGATTGTATGGAAAATTTCTTAAACGGACATGAAATGTATCTTGCTCTTAATTTTGTCATAAGAAAAGACATGTTTATAAATTGGTGTGATTGGATTTTTGATATACTTTTTAAAATAGAAAAAATTACTGATTTAACTAAATATAAAACTTATAATGGAATAAGAGGTCAAGCATTCGCTGCCGAGAGATTTTTTAATGTTTGGCTTAAATATAATATTGAAAAATACAGTCTTAAAACTAAAGAATTAAATGCTTATCTTTTAGAAGACTTAAATACAAAAGTTTACCCGTTTTTATTGGGTAAACTTCAAACAGATAATAAAAGAGTAATGCTTAATATCCTTGGAATAAAAATATTTCATTGGCGAAAAAATTATAAACAGTCGCATAAGATTTCAAAATAACCTTGTTTTTTCTCGCATACAGGACATTTTACGGGCGCTGATTTTGCTTCAAGCACATGTCCGCAATGAGTACAAACCCACAAAACTTTTTCTTCTCTTTTAAAAAGAGTTTCGTCTTTCAGCCTTTGAGCAAGAGTTTTATATCTTTCGCTATGATGTTTTTCTATGTTCGCAATATTATAAAATGCTTTTGCTATTTCATCAAAACCTTCCTCCTGGGCTATTTTGCCGTACTCGGGATACATAGTTGAATGTTCTTCTTCCTCATATTTAGCCGAACACAATAAATTTTCCAATGTAGTGCCGTTGCATGAGGGGTATGAAATATTTGTAATTTCAACATCATCGCCGTCTAAAAATTCGTAATATATTTCAGCATGTTCTTTTTCGTTGAGTGCGGTTTTTTTAAAGATTTCCGATATTTGAATTAATCCCTCTTTTTCCGACATAGAAGCAAATATGCAGTATCTGTTGCGCGCCATGGACTCGCCCGCAAACGCTTTCATAAGGTTTTCTCTTGTTTTAGTTCCTTTTAATTCTTTTTTTTCCATAATTTATCTCCTTTAATAAGATAAATTATTTTAAAACGAATTTAATTACAAAAAATCGCCGTTGCGGCTATTTTTATAAGGCAACGGCAATATTTATAATTATGTTAAACTGTGGCAAATTACGATTTTGATAATGTGTCGTAAACTTTTGAAACTATTTTCCATTCACCGTTTACTTTGTTCATAATTAACAAATCAGTAAATTTATATCCGTGCCAGTTATCTTCTATAACTCTGACGGTTGCTATTGTTTTTTCAAGCATTAATACATCCACTCTTGAAACATAATCACTACCGCAAGCGCCAAATGTATCAATAGTTTTGTAAAATTCTTCAATAGAACCCGATTGATATGTTTGTTCGTTCAATTGACCGAAAAAGCACGCTTTTTCATAAAAATACGATTTAACTATTGAGCTGTCGCCTTTTTTTACCGCTTCACAAAATTTTCTTGCAACATTTTCAACAGCATTATATTCTTTTATATCATCTCTCATAAAACACCTCTTTCTTTTTAACGTAATAATGGTATATTATAAGTAACAAATTAACAAGTACGGTAATGAAAGTAACTGTAAAATGGAAAAAGATTGTTTAAAAAAAGTTGAAAGCTATGATAAAACAGGTTTTAATTATACTATGTCTTTAATTAACGGCAAATACAAATTAACTGTTTTATATGCTGTATATCGGCATAAAATAATAAGATTTAACGAATTGCAAAGATACTTAAATGTTATATCACACAAAACTTTAAGTAATACTTTAAAAGAACTTGAAAAAGATAATTTAATTACAAGAAAAGAACATTCTCAAATACCGCCTAAGGTAGAATACAGTTTATCCGAGAAAGGAAAATCATTTATCCCTATACTATATTTAATGTGCGAATGGGGTGAAAAGTACATAAACTGATATTGGCAATAAACCCTACTCCTAACATAAAAGATGATACACAAAAATAAAAACTCTGGCATAAAACAAATAAAAAGCACCTGCATTTGGGTGCTTTTTGTTTTTAAGAATTTATTATTGTTGGGTTAAAATCCAACCTAGTTGCTTTATTGTAGTATTATTGATAATTACATTGTTGTATTATATTTAATATTTCTTCATTCCTATTACCATTAAATAATGCCATTTGACTATAATCTTTAAAATATTGAATATCAGCACATAAAGATTCTTTATGTATTTTATTTTCTATAAAGATTATTTCTGCAGCATAGGCATTCAAAAATTTAGGATAATAATAATCAAAAATTTGTTTATTAATTTTATTATTTCGTGCTCTATATTGTTGTGTATTTAAATTCTTTTCTTGATTATAAATTGTTTCAAAAGAAGAAAAAATATATTTTAATTCTTTCAAATTTTTCTCGTCTATTTCTATAGTATTATATTTTAAATAAGCTAGTGCAAAATATGGAAATATTGTTATTCTGTTAGGTATTACATATCTTAAATAGTGATATCCATATATATCTAAATACATCTTTTTTGATTTATCTCTGTAAGAATATTCCATTAAAACTTTATATAGTTCTTGCAAATAAATAGTTTTATATGCATTATAACTATCTATTGTATTTTTTGTTTTTATATTTTCAGCTTGTAAATATCGGTTATATGAATATTTTTCAAATTCATTACTTATAGTATAGAAAAAACCTATAGCATTATAATTATCAGAATTAAATGAGCTATTTAATTTCATATATTGATTCATTAAATTATTTCTTATTCTTATAGATAATTTTATATCTTGTAATTTCAAATTATCTAATTGCAATAATACTCTTTCGGTATAATGAAAATTGGCAACTTTACAAAGTGTAAGAAAATCTTTTGGAGATGCAAGTGTACTAAAATCATATAAATAAGGTATAAAAAAAATAATTATTATAATAAACAAGATACTTTGCTTTACTGATAAAGATTTTGCAAATTTTTCAAAAAAGTGTTGTTTATAATGTTTTTTATTATTTTCTTCTATATTGTTCATAAATAATCCCTATTTTTCTTTTGTTGATTTTATTATTGGGTTACGCTCCGCTAACCCAACCTACTTGCTTTTGCCATTTGATTTAAATTTTCACCAAGCATAAACCTTGCTGTATTATTGTCCATAAGTATTATTCCTTTTCTTTTTCTATTACTCTTCTTTGTATATCTTTAACTATTTCGTTTGCATTGGAAAAACCATCAATAAATTTAATTTTATAATTTTTTAAAATTACTATCAGTACATCAGAAAAAAAGGAGGAATATATTTAAAAGAGCATACTTGTTTTATTGCATTAATATATATTTTTTTCTTTAATTTATTTCCACTTATATGTAATACAGATTCATCAGTTATAATTATGACTTCAGAACAACGAATATTAAGAGATAAAATTATCGATATAAAGCAGAAAACAAATAACATTATATATGTATAAATATTAAAAAGACTATATCCGGCTAAAGCTGTTGGAAAAATAAAACTGATAAAACCATATATAACAAACATAATAAGCAAAAGAATAGTATATATTATATCGTCTGAATAAAAGCTGTATTTAATAATATTCTCATTTTCTGTAATAAATTTCTTTGCATGTTCTATTGATTCAATATTTTTACTTTTTTTAAATTTTTTTAAAATTGGATTTAATGTAAAAAATACTAATAGAAAAATTATTAAAAAATACATAAAATTATACATCCTTATCTAATTTATATATTATCTTTATATTTGTTATTCTTTTTACTCATTATCCTTAATATATACAAACAAAATAAACTGACATAGCTCGTAGATTGAGTTTTAATCCAACATTTTCAAAATAGTTTTTGTTTTGTGATTTTTGTTCTATATTTCCATTCTTATCGTTATTTTCGTTACTCATTGTTTTTCCTATTAAAATTATTCATAATTTTACTTTATGCTGCTATTTTTAATTTCGTTTTTGTTTCCTAATCTTTGATGTTGGGTTAATGATGAAGTGCATCCCAACAACTTCTTC
>CANQZO010000144.1 GCA_947628355.1 Candidatus Gastranaerophilales bacterium
CCTTATATATTTAGTCGAAAAGCACCGAAACGCCGTGCATATCAAAATTATTTCTTACTAAAGTATGACCACCGCCCTCATGCCCGCAATTGCAGCACATAGCAAGTTTATAACGAAAGAAAACAAGCCCATGTTCAATCCACGGACAACTGTAATAATATCCTTCTTTTTTACTTAAATATCTTTCATCATATATAAACATACTTACCTGCTTTTAATCTTATTACAGATATTCTCTAACTTCGGAGTAAATTCTATATCATAATTATTCAATTTGGATAAATCCTTTGTAAACATTAATAACTCTTTAAGATAATCGGGGATATTTCCGTTTAAATGTTCAAACCATTTATTTTCAATGTCAATTGAAAGTTTTTTTATTCCCAAACCTCTAGAGAGCATAAACCAGTCAAATATTTCTTTTTGATTATCATTAATGCCGTTTATAATTGTATAATTTAATATAACCCTCTTTTTCTTTCTGTCATCATATTGCAGATACCTTTTTATAACAGACAGTGCAATATCAAATTTATTATAGCCTTTAACTCTTTCGTAAATATAAGGGCAGCCGCAGTCAAAAGATACAATAACCTTTGCAATTTTTTTATCAATCGCCTCTGCAATAGAATGACAATAACGCTGAGCGGACGTTTTTATTGTAATATCTTTCATCTCAGTATTTATAAAGTAATACATTAATTTATCAAATTCGGGATGAAGCGTAGCATCACCGCATTCAAATACTATCCTTGTATTTTTTGAAATATATTTTTTATCAAATAATTCTTCAATTATAGGGAATATATCAAAATGATTAGCTGAAGATAAATCATCAACTTTATCTTCATTGCAGTATACACATTTTAAAAAACAAGATTTCCAATGCCCTAATTCAACGAATTCAAAGGAAGTATTAATTTTATCTTTTAATAAATTTATATCAAAATTAAATCCGTTAAAATTATTACAAATAAGTAATTCCCCGTCATCGTACTCATCAGATTTTATAAGAATTTTCCCGTCATAAGAAAAAACTATGCCTTTTTTAAAAGATGATTTTCCAATCATTTTAATCTGTTTTCCCTGTCAATTTTTAAATTTGAAGCACGTTCATACAATTCGCAAGTATCAATTCCGTATTGTCTGTAGCATTCAAATACAAAATCACTTATTACGTATACGTACTGAGGGATTTTTTCTCTGTGTTCTTTAAACCAGTTATCCTCAATATCAAAAGCAACATTAGTTATACCAGCCTCATAGGTCTTTTTCAGCCAGTTTTTTACTTCGGACAAACTGTCATTAACTCCCGGAATTAAAACGAATTTTGTTCTTATAAGTCCGTTTTTAGTTTTGGCATATTTAGCAAGATTTTTCCATACTTGGTCATAGCAGGGAACCTGTTTGATTTTTTGATACACTTCTGGTGTCCCTGAATCAACGGAAGTAATTAATGTAATTTTCCCGAGCTTTAGCCCTTTTTCAATAGCAGAAGAATATTTAATACCGTCAGAGTGTATTCTTATGTTATAAACATCGTAATCAAGGAGTAAATATACAAGTTCTTCAAACTCTTTTAAAATAGTAGGCTCACCGCCGCCAAAGGTAATTGTTGCATTTTTTGACAAAACTTTTTTATCAATCATATCCTTTATTACGGGATATATATTGTAAGTTTTATTTGCATTAAAAAATTTTTTATCTTTTTCCGTATAACAGTATATGCAATTGCAATTACAATGAGTAAAATGCCCTATTAAAACTTCATCTATATAATTTTCACTGTTCCATTCATTTTCTTTTAAATAATAACAACCCGTACACTTTTCGGGAACAATACCGTTTTTAATATTTTCTCTCATAATTTTGCGGTTAGCAAAAATTTCATCCCAATTAATAAGCTCACCATGGTAATTATTAATCTGCGTAATATTTCCGCCGCCGGGGTGCGAACTTATACAGCAGATTTGAACTGATGTAGAGAAAAATGTTATACCGTGCTCAAGATGAATACAACTTATATATTTCAAAACAATACCTATAATACAATTTTATCAATGCAATTATTATATCATTAACAACAAAACAAATACAATAAAAATAGTAATTCTTAGTATTCTTGACTATAAAATTTCATGATGATAACTTAATAATAGGAATATGGGATTTTTAAATGAAATATCTAAGTTGCAGATATATAGAACACGGCATGGATTTTGAACATACAAGACTTGAAACTTGTTGTTTTACCTGTCATAGCGGAGGCGGACAGATAACATTAAAAAATGAATATGCCGGTGAGCAAATTAACTGGCAGGAGCTTTTTGATAAAAAAAGAAAATACAGGGAAGAACACAGAAAAGGAAATTTGACGCCAAATTGTAAAGGCTGCGTATTCCTTGAAGAAAAAGAGTGGGATGATGAAGATTATATTAATTTTCTTCAATTTAATTACTGGATAGCCTGCAACAGTAAATGTACATATTGCTATGAAGTGCAAAACAAAAAATTATTTGAAAAAATTAAACCTTATGACGCAGTTCCCGTAGTTAGAAAAATGCTTGAAGAAAAAATACTGCGCCCCGGAGGAGAAGTATCATTCGGCGGAGGAGAACCGACTATTGCTCCTGAGTTTGAAGATTTAATAAACCTTTTAACTCAATACGGATTTAGGAATATGCGCATTCATTCTTCAGGAATAAAATTTTCTCCGGCTATAGCAAAAGCCATTGAAAAAGGTGTTCTTAATGTTGTAATTTCAATTGACTCTGGATGTGAAAAAACTTATAAAAAAATTAAAAGAGTTAACGCATATAAAAAAGTTATTGAAAATATGAAAAAATATGCGCAGGCAAATACGGATAAATTCGGACTTATGACTTCAAAATATATCATAATCCCCGATGTTAACGATAACAGAAAAGAAATCGATTTATGGATTGATTCCGTTGTAAAATGCGGCGGAAAATGGCTTGCCCTTGATATTGAAGATGTTTGGTATAAAATGAACCGTTCTACAATATCAGCATATTATCTTGATTTAGTAAATTATGTAATAGATAAAGCCCGCTCTTTAGAAATGAAAATAGAATTATATGACAGGGCAAGAGGACTAAAAGAGGGTAAAAATCAACTTTAAATGTAAACTCTTTATAATAAAATAGCAATTTTTTGTAATGTTATTTTTTTATATAAGAGAAGGTATAGTATTGCTATGTTAAAAATAGAAAATATTAATAATAATTATTATAATGCAGGTAAAAGTTTATCAGTAAAGACTTCGCCTGCAATAACTTCGTCAAATACAAGCATACCTTCGGATTTAAAGAGAGTAACAGGTCAAAATGTACTTGCATACTATCCTTCATTTGGAGCAGGAAAAGACAAAACTTCCGTTTCAAAAAAACAGCAAATTAACACAATTAAGTCTAAAATTGACCGCAATACTCAAATTTTATTAAACCGTCTTGAACAAAAAGGAATAATGGAAAATAACAGTTCCAATGACGGTTCAACCGTTCTTGACAACCTGTACAAAATTGCAACGGAACCAAGAATAAGCGGATTATCAACGAAACAAATACTTACAGAAGTAATACAAGCATTAAATAATCCTTATTCCATAACTCAAAAGTTCGGCGATATCCCATCTAATGTAGCCCGGGAAATTTCACAAGAAACAGGAAAAGATTTTCCCTCTCAAGCATTAAATGTTGTTTCTTCCTCCTGCGTAGTTGCCAGTATGGAATTTAATCTTGCGCAAAAAATGCCTGCAGAATTTGTAAGGTTCGCTCAAGGCTTAAGCGGAAAAAATTATTGTGTTGATAAAAATATAAATATGTCTGCAATTGACAGCAATTACGCTACGGGATTGTGGAAACTAAAATCATTTAACAGCGAATATAAAATTGATAACTGGGATAATGTAACAGTAAGAATAAAGCCGGACAGAAGCGCAATAGTCAGAGCAAGAGTCCAAACCTCATACAGAGATAAAGGTGAACGCTCCTGCGTAGACGCATTAATACAGTCTGCTTTATTAAATTTAGGTTCGCAAAATACTTATGATGCGCTGACTGACGAAAGAGCAGGTATTTTTAATCAAGATAAAAACGGCTTAACAGATTTTGAAAAAACTTTTGTAGAAACAATCGTATTTGAAAAGCCTAAAATTTCGGTTGTTTATCAAAATATAGATGAAAACGGTTATCTGACAGGATATAACGCAGAACCTAACGAAACAAAAGAACATATATTAAAATCTTTAAGGTTAGGTCAAAATGTCATTGTCGGATATACTCATCTGGATGAAGATAAAAAAGTAAACGGCGGGCATGAAATAACAATTGTTGATTACGAACAAGATGCAGACGGAACGGAATATTTTGTATGCAATGATACTGATGATAATTTAGATGAATCAGTCAGATATAAAGTAAATGATTTATTACCGTTAATACATCATGCAGGCATTTCAAAAGAAGCGCTCGGAAAAGACGATATTATATGCGAGCCATGGAGAGAAATCATTACGGAATTTCAACAAATGCTGGCAGCTGAAAAAGCAGGAGCTTAATTAATTTTTACTTTATTAAATATTAATATTTTAATTAATAATAAAAAAGGGAAATGTTTTTCATTTCCCTTTTTCTATATTACCAGTTTATATTAACCTCTATAATTTAAACCGCCTTTTTTACTTCCGCCGCCTAATCGTGAAATAACAAATGATGTTAACTTACCGATTGCGGATGTAGGTTGTGTCGAACTGATTGAAGAAGCACTTGGTGCATCTAATCCAGGCATAGTTTCCGGTTCAAAATCTTCTTCGGGTTCTTCATCATCACATCCGGGTTCTTCATCGACAGGAGGCTGCTGAGAAGGTTTATCTTCCGTTTTACCGCCATCGGTGTCTTGAGAAGGTGTATCTTCTGTTTTACCGTCATCGGGGTCTTGCGGAGGTGTGTCTTCCGATGTTCCCGGTGTTGAGCCTGTATTACCGCCGATTTCACCGCCGGGTATTA
>CANQZO010000145.1 GCA_947628355.1 Candidatus Gastranaerophilales bacterium
ACCGCGTTTTTCAAGTTTTGCGGTACCTGTCGGAATAACACCATCAACACTCATAGCGCTAACGGGGATATCGTCGCCCTTTTGTCTCATAGACGGCTCAATGATTTTCTTAGCAAAATCATCTGCATTATCATCTATTAATTTAACGTCATCAGCTGCGCAAACTCCGTCTAATGAAGCAGGAATAACTACTTCTTCGGTTGCGTTAACGGCTGCGTCAATTAAAGCAAGGTTCATATTAACAACATCGTCGCCTTTTTTCTTAAAGGTTTTCTTTGTCATTTCTCTCATACCCTCTAAAGCCTGTTCAAAAGGTATAATTCCGGAAACTTTAAAGTATGCAACCATCATAACCGTATTTGCGCCCTTTCCGCGTAAGCCCGGTTGTTCTTTGATAAGTCTTTCAGCATCTACATTGTAGAATTTAATTTTCTTATCAATTATTGTTTTTTGCATATCTCTTGTTAAGTGAGCAAATGCTTCATCTTTAGTATAAGGGCTGTTTAATAAGAATGTACCGCCTTCTTTAATACCTTTTAATAAGTCATATCTGCCGATATAAGCGTGAGCTGAGCAAGATACAAAGTCAGGCGCTGTGATTAAATATGTAGATTTAATCGGTTTATCACCAAATCTTAAGTGAGAAACGGTAACACCGAACGACTTTTTAGAGTCATAAGCGAAGTATGCCTGTGCGTCTTTATCCGTATATTGACCTATTATTTTAATTGAGTTTTTATTTGCACCTACGGTACCGTCTGACCCTAAGCCCCAGAACATACAGTTTGTTGTGCCTTCGGGTTCCGTTACAATGTGTTCTTCTACTTTTAAAGATTTATTTGTAACATCATCTTCAATACCAACGGTAAATCCGTGGAAGCCGTTATTTTCAGCGTGTTTGTATACTGCAAATACCATTGAAGGAGTAAATTCTTTTGAAGATAAACCGTATCTTCCGCCGATTACTCTTATGTCTTTGTTTTCTAATGCTGCAACTACATCCAAGTATAAAGGTTCACCGATTGAACCGGGTTCTTTGGTTCTGTCTAAAACTGTTATACGTTTAACAGTCTTAGGAAGTGCTTCGTTGAAGCGTTTAACATCAAACGGTCTATAAAGTCTTACTTTAACCAAACCGTATTTTTTGCCTCTTTGAGCATTTAAGTATTCAATAGTTTCTTCTATTGTTTCACAGCCCGAACCCATTGCAACTATAACATCCGTAGCGTCAGCAGCTCCGACATAATCAAACGGATGATATTGTCTGCCCGTTACTTTAGCTACTTTATCCATATATTCCTGAACAATATCGGGAACTGCATTGTAGTATTTGTTAACAGTTTCTCTGCCTTGGAAATATACGTCTGTATTTTGTGCACCAACTTTGCAAACGGGTGCTTCAGGTCTTAAAGCTCTTTGTCTGAATTCTTCAATATATTTAGGTTCAACAAGTGAAGCAATATCTTCATAAGAGATTTCTTCAATTTTGTGAACTTCATGTGAAGTTCTGAACCCGTCAAAGAACTGCAAGAAAGGAACTTTTGCTTTATATGTTGATAAGTGAGCTACTAAAGCCAAATCCATTTCTTCTTGAACCGAATTTGCAGCCAGCATAGCATAACCTGTGTTTCTGCAGCCCATAACGTCTGTGTGGTCGCCGAAAATTGCCAAAGATTGAGCAGCTAAAGCTCTTGCTGCTACGTGAATTACAGAGGGTAACATTTCCCCTGCGACTTTGTGCATAACAGGAATCATTAATAACAAGCCCTGTGATGCCGTATATGTAGAAGTTAAAGCACCTGCTGCCAGTGAGCCATGAACGGCACCTGCTGCACCTGCTTCTGATTGCATTTCAGCAACTCTAACCTCTTTGCCCCATATATTTTGTTTGTGTTGTGATGCCCATTCATCAATCCATTCACCCATTGTTGATGACGGAGTGATTGGGTAAATTGCCGATACTTCGCTCAATGCATACGCAATATGCGCTGCAGCATAGTTACCGTCAACTGTAATTGTCTTTTTAGACATTTATACTACCTCCATTCTCATTAACTGATTACTTACATCTAGTTAATAAAAATGTATCCCAAACACAGACAAATTACAAGAAATTAATTACTGATATTAGGAATTACAGACTTAACATGCCCCTCTGCTTTAAAGTCTTTCGGGTTCATTGTTATTGAAATTCTGTCAGCTTCTATTGTTCGGCCCTTTGTTTCTATTTTTGAGCGCCCGACGAATATTGCCTGATTTAATTTTTTGGTTTTGCTATCTGCAAATACATTTACTTTAGGACCTCTTGCAATATAATCTTCATATTTAATCTTTGTTCCGCCGGAAGCAGTTATTACATTTGAACGCTTGTCATAAGATTGGTAGCTTGACCAAACTTCAATATTTTTACTATCTTCTGTAATTATATCCGAATGAACATTTCCAATTGCAACCGCTTCTTGAGTTAAGTTATTATACGTCAATTTGTTTGCGGTAATTGTACTTTTATCCTGTTTTAATTTAGCTTTTCCTATTAACTGTATTTTTTTTACGTTATTATCACCTGTCAAGTCAACAACAGCTTGGTCTGAGAGTGTATCTATATCTTTATAAACTATATTTACATTCCCAAACGCTTTCATTTGATTAGCATTTTTATGATATTCCTGCCTGTCTGCAGTAACAATAACAACCGGTTTATCATTTTCGGTAATAGTCGATATTGAATTGCCGTCTGCAGTAAATACTTTATTTAATAATGACATAGACAGTATTTGAGCCTTTATTTCACTTTTTTTACCCGACTGCATTCCGAATGAATATGCGTTATCTTTAAATTCAACATTATTAACTTTATTATTTTTCGGGTCCAATTCTACAACGGCTCTGGGACTTGTTATATTAACTTCGCCCGATTTTACCTTAACATTTCCCTCTAAATATATTTTACTGTCTGAGTCCTTAAATTCCTGAGTATCGGATTCTACACTTAACGAACCTGCATATACAATTCCTGCGGTTAAAAACATTATTAATAATGTATTTATTATTTTTTTTCTCATAATCTTTGCCTTTACATATAAAATTGGGTTTTTGTTCTGCCCTCTATGTGAAAATCGGAATAATCACTTTTTAACACGGCTTTGTTTCCGAATATTATTGCTTCATTCGGCTTTTCTATTCTTATATTGCCAAGCGCTATAATATCTTGCCCTTTACCTGAATATTTTATTCTGTCTGTTCTTATATTCGTTCCGTCTTCATATACCAATATTACATTATCATATAATATTATTTCTTTTTTTATAGAGTGATATGTGCCTCTGTCAGCTTTAAAACTTGCTTTTACTTTTTTATCATCATAAAAATTTCCGATAATATTTTCTAAAAATACAACACTGTCTATATCACTGTATCTGCCATTTTCAGCGTACATTTCCCAAAGTTTTTCGCTGTCTTTTGTTTCGGTTACAAGCAAGTTCTCTATATTTGCTTCTTTATTTTTATATGACTGGTCAGATATTTTATTCTTAAATGACCTTGTAATCATACCTGCATATATAAAAGACCACAAACATGCTATAGCAATAAACGAAAATAATACTATATAGAGAATATTTCTTTTACTTTTTACGATTTTTT
Source organism: Candidatus Gastranaerophilales bacterium (assembly GCA_947628355.1). Classification (GTDB taxonomy): domain Bacteria; phylum Cyanobacteriota; class Vampirovibrionia; order Gastranaerophilales; family Gastranaerophilaceae; genus Avigastranaerophilus. Next base: position 3,643 of record CANQZO010000145.1, read on the forward strand.
TTATATCCATAACTATTAATTATTATATAATTATTTATAAATTGCAAATTGTTAGATTTTTTGCGGATAATTAAAATATGGATATAAAAGAAGAAGTATATAAATGTTCAAAATGCGGACTATGTAAGAGTGTGTGTCCTGTTTTTATTGCGACAAAAAATGAAATGTTATTGCCAAGAGGCAGATATATTGTACTAAATCAGCATTTTAATAACGGGTTAAAATTAAGCGGAGAATTCATAAAAAATCTGGACTTATGCCTTAACTGCAATTTGTGTAAAAACTTTTGCCCCAGCAATATTGACACATACAAAATTCATACTCTTTTAAAGGAAAAATATTCTAAATTTCATATATTTTCATTTATGTATTTCGTATTTATGCGTTTAATAAGTGTTAAAGCTAAAATATTCAGATTATTTAATTATTATTCCGATGAATACACAAAAAATCTTTATGAAATAAAAGTTAAACGAAAAAAAGCAACTAACAAATCAAATAAAAAAGCAGTCTATTTTGAGGGATGTTATAATAAATTTATAAATCCTTCCGATAAATATGCCTCATTAAATTTGATAGAAAAAGCAGGCTTTAATATTGAAAAAGTCCTAAATCAATGCTGCGGATACCCGTATTTAAGCACAGGAAATATAAAAGCATTCAAAAGAAATGCGCAAAAGATTATAAACTCCGTTCCAATAGATTGCGAGTATATTATTTGCAGTTGCGACAGCTGTTTTGATACTCTTAAAAGGTTTTCCGATTACACAAATGTTTCGGAAGAATTTAAAAATAAATTAATTACATTAGATAAATTTATAGAAATAAATAATATTAAAATAAATGTTAATGATGAAAGTATTTTATATCACAAACCAGTAATCCGTTCTGAAAAAATTAACATAGACGGGATAAAGGAAATAAATCAAAAATATAACGCAAGTTTAATGGAAAATTTTATTTTGCTAAAACATAACGAAAAAGCATTAAATGCAATGTTTTACAAGAAAGAACAGGTTGAGGGAAAAACACTCATAACTACATGCCAATTAGCTCAACGGGGATTAAATATCGGATTTCATAAAAAGGGAATCAACGCAAAATCGATAAGTTACGCAGAGTATTTAGAATTAAATAAAAAAGTTGACTAATAATCTTTAGTTGATATTATTAATAACATAAGGTGAGCCACGTTAGCTCAGTTGGTAGAGCAAGGGACTGAAAATCCCTGTGTCCTTGGTTCGATTCCGAGACGTGGCACCATTTAACAGGCAAAATGCCTGTTTTTTTTGTCTTGTGTATTTATTATTTTTCTGGTAGTTTCGGAATTGCAGACAGTTTTGGAATTATCGTCAAAAGTCAGTTATATCAAGCATT
>CANQZO010000146.1 GCA_947628355.1 Candidatus Gastranaerophilales bacterium
TATTAAATACAAATCTTCTTCTTCGCATTTATACATATCCTGCGCGAATTTAGGCAATTGCCCCGTACCTGTCATTGCTGCAGCATTTACCATAACGGGAGGCATTATTTCTTCGTAGCCGTGTTCTTTTGTATGAACATCAAGGAAAAAGTTAATTATCGCACGTTCTAATTGTGCGCCTTTGCCTCTGTACAGAGAAAATCTTGATTGTGACAATTTAACTCCGCGCTCAAAATCAACTATATCTTTTGCCGTACATATATCCCAATGAGCTTTTTGTTCAAAATTTACTTTTCTTACTTCGCCGACTCTTTTAATTTCAACATTATCTGCATCAGATAAACCGATTGGTGTTGTTTCATCGGGGATATTAGGAGTTGAAAGCAGTAAATTTCTTTGTTTTGTATCCAGCTCCTGTTCTTTTTCTTCCAGTGATTTTATTTCATCACCCATTTCTTTAACTTGAGCTTGAATTTCATCGGTGTTTTGACCTTGTTTTTTTAATATACCGATTTCCTGCGACATGTTTTTTCTTTTTGCTCTTAATTCATCCGCTTGAGTTTGCACTTTTCTTCTTTCACTATCTATATCAAGTATCGGATTTATTGATAATTCGGGATTTCTTCTTTTTAATAATTCGTTAATTTTTTCGGGATTTTCCCTTATCAGTCTTATATCAAGCATAACTTTTCTCCTCGTACTCTTTGTTATTAATTTTAGTAAAAACATACTTAAAATAAAAGCAATTTTTTGTTATATAATTGAACTGAGGAAATTATGGCGCAAAAAAACTATACAAAAAGAATTCTTTTTATCGGAATGCCTGATATGGCATTATCCTGTTTAAGCAAACTGGTTAAAAATAAAATTAACATTGTAGGCATTATTCCGCCGCCTAAAAATGATTCTACAAATAATTTATTAACATCAACTGCAGAAAAATTAGGACTCAAAGTTTTTCAATATAACAATTCACTTAAAGATAGTGATTTTTTGGAAGAAATTAAAAGTTTAAATGCCGATATAGGTGTTGTAGCTTCCTTTAATCAAAAAATACCGAAAGAGTTATTAACACTAACAAAAGACGGATTTATAAATCTTCATCCGTCATTATTACCGAATTACAGAGGAGCAAACCCTTATTCGCACGTAATTATCAACGGAGAAAAAGAATCTGCCATTACTCTGCATTTTATGGACGAAAATTTTGATACGGGAGATATAATTTCTCAATACAGATTTAAAATTGACGAAAATGAAACAATGGGAACTCTTTTTATGAGGACAAATGATATGTGCGCATCAATGCTTTATGAAGCACTTGATTATTACGAAACACATAAACTGCCGAGAAAACCGCAGCCAAAAGGTGATAAGTATAAAAAAGCATACGCGCTGTCATTTGAAAATCATAATGTTTTTATTGATTGGAATAAAACAGCAGAAGAAATTGAAAGATTTATCCGTGCGCTTAACCCTTTCATCGGCGCATTTACACGGTATAAAGATACAATAATACGTATAAATTCGGCAAATGTTATCAAAAAACACCATAATAATAAAGCAGGTACAATATGTGACGCAAATAAATCTCTAAAAATCGCTTGCGGAAAAGATATTCTTGAAATAGAGTCAGTCCAATTCGGAGCTTATTTTATTACAACGGGACAAGACCTTGTAAATAGAGTTGAATTTAAAAAAGGAGACTGTTTTGGCAATAAATAAACTTAATTTTTTAACTCCGGGGCTTCCCGCTGCCTCTCAAAATAAAGGCTATAAAGAGGGACTTAATATAATTAAAAATATGGATTTAGACGGGCTTGAAGTTGAATTTGTTCATGGCGTCAGAATGAATGAAGATACTCAAAATCTTGTTAAGTCATTTATTCATGAAAATAATTTAACACTTACCTGCCATGGACCGTTTTACATAAACTTAAATTCTGCGGAGGAAGAAAAAATTGAAGCAAGCGTTGAAAGAATACTTGAAACCGCAAGGGTCGGCAAAAACATAGGCGCTTACAGCATTACCTTTCATGCAGCTTTTTATATGAAACAAAATCCCGATGAGGTTTATAAAACCGTTTACAAATCAATGGAGAAAATTTGCACTCAGCTGGAAACAGAAAATAACACCGTCTGGATAAGACCTGAAACTACGGGAAAAGGCACTCAATGGGGAACTTTAGAAGAAATCGTCAAACTTTCCAAAGAATTTAAATATGTACTTCCCTGCATTGATTTTTCACACATTCATGCCCGCTATAACGGAATTTATAATACATATGACGAATTTTCAAAAATATTTGAATACCTCGGAAATGAACTCGGGCAGGAAATATTTAACAATTTTCATGCCCATCTTGCAGGTATTGAATATGGTGCAAAAGGTGAAAAACAGCACCTTATCTTTAATGAAAGCGATATGAATTATAAAGATTTATTGAAAGTATTTAAAAAATATAACGTAAAAGGCGCGCTTGTATGCGAAAGTCCTAATATTGAAGAAGATACAAAACTGTTAAAAGATTACTATTTGAGTTTATAATATGGATTTATTATTTTGCGATTGTACAAAATTTAACGGAGTTAATTTAAAAGAAAAACAGCACAATGCAGGACTTTATATAATCAATTACAGTGCTGAGAATATTTATAATATTGAAAACAGCGAAGTGGAAATTATAAATAAAAAACCCCGGTACAAGTATTCAAATATATACTTCAGTGTTACTCATTCGGATAATATTGCACTTGTATGCTTTGATAAAAATCAAGTAGGGGTTGATATAGAAAGGATTAAACCCCGTGATTTTCAAGCCGTTGCAAAACGAATGAACTTTAAATTAAAAGAAAATACCCTTGAAGAATTTTATAAAGAATGGACACTTTATGAAGCTGAAATAAAACTTCAGGAAAGTGTCCGTTCGTCAAAAACTATGAAATTTAAAGATAATTTTATTTTAAGTATAGTTTCTTCATCGGAAAACCATATAGAATTTAACTATTTTTTAGAAATAACATAAATTAAATGATATCCGAACTGCGTTTTAACAGGTTCCGAAACAATACCCGTAGGAAGATTAAATGCTGCATTTTCAAACTCGGGAACCATATCACCGCGTCCGAACCAGCCCAATATTCCGCCCGATTTACCCGAGGGACATTTTGAATATTTTTTGGCAGCTTCCATAAATCTGTTAAATGTGTCATCAGAATTTCCGTCCATAATTTCTTTTCTGATATTAACAGCCTCCTGCTCTGTAGGAACTAAAATATGAGCAGCCTGCACCTGCTTAACGGCAGCTGCTTCAGCCTTATTTGTTACAATTTTTTCAGCCGCATAATTTAATGTAAAAAATCCCATTGCGCCTAAAATCATAAACAATGCTAAAATTTTTTTCATGATAAATTTCCCTTTCTTTATAATGGAATTTTTATCATAAAATTGAAATAAAATCTATCAGTCTTTTTTACCTATATTTATAAACTGATTTTCTCTTGTAATGGCGACCATGCCCGAGCGTACTATTTCCTTAATTCCGATAGGTCGTAAAAGCGCAATTAACGCCATAACCTGCCTGTTATCACCGCTATATTCAAGAGTATAAGTATCAGGTGAAACATCAATTATTTTAGCTCCGAAAATTTCGGAAATCCTCAAAATTTCGCTTCTTACATCATCTTTAGCGGTAACTTTACACAAAATAAGCTCTCTATCTATACATTTATCAGCTGATTTCGGCAATTCAACAACTTTAATCGTATTTATTAAACGGTTTAACTGCTTGCATATCTGCTCAACAACAACATCATCACCTGTAGTTACGATTGTTATTCTGGAAAACACATTATCAATAGTTGAAGCAACCGATAAACTTTCGATATTATAGCCTCTTGTTGAAAATAAATCACATACGGACGAGAGAATACCGGCTTCATTTTTAACAAGTATAGATATTGTATGTTTCATAACTACTCTCCCAATCCTGCTTCTTTGTTAGACAAAATAACTTCATTTAACGGCTGTCCTGCCAGTACCCACGGATATACCATTTCAAACGGTTCTACAACAAAATCAATTATAACGGGGCCGTCAAAAGCTATTGCTTTATCAAGAGCCTCATTAATTTCATCTTCTTTAGTAACTCTTAAACCAAGCGCACCGTATGCCTCGGCTAATTTAACATAATCGGGCGAAGAAATATTAGTTTGAGAATAATGCTTTTCAAACAGTTTTTCCTGCCACTGTCTTACCATACCGAGATAACCGTTATTAATAACCGCAATTTTAACGGGAATTTTATAGTCAACGCATGTCATAAGTTCTTGAATATTCATCTGAATACTGCCGTCACCTGCAATATCAAATACCAGCTTATTTGGGGCAGCTATTTTAGCCCCGATTGCTGCGGGAAAGCCAAATCCCATTGTTCCAAGTCCGCCCGATGTAATAAATTGACGCGGATGTTTAAATTTATACAGCTGTGCAGTCCACATCTGGTGCTGTCCTACCTCTGTTGCAATAATTGCGTCTTTATCTTTTGTCTTGTCGTATATGTGTTCAATAACCGTTTGAGGACTCATAATACCGTTTTCTACCGCTCTTATGGCTCGTTTTGATTTCCAAGCGTCAATTTGAGATATCCATAATCTTCGCATGTCTGTATTATAAGTATATTTACCCGTATTAAATTCATTAATCATGACGTTTAATACATTTTTAGCATCACCGACTATAGGGATATCAACGTGAACATTTTTGCTTATTGAGCATGGGTCTATATCAACGTGAATAACTTTAGCGTCTTTACAAAATCTTTTTAAATTACCTGTTATGCGATCATTAAACCTTGTGCCCACTGCGAAAAGGACATCACAATTGCTAATGGCAAGATTAGCCCAATAATTACCGTGCATACCAAGCATGCCGAGGGATAACTCGTCATCTTG
>CANQZO010000147.1 GCA_947628355.1 Candidatus Gastranaerophilales bacterium
TTTTGCCAAATGTGCGGAGCGAAAATCGAAACTTAAAGCGAAACGGAAATTGAGGCTGAAATCGAAACAGAAGGCGAAACAACAGTACTTAATGAAAATGTTAATTATGTTCCTCAAGGCAGTACTGTGTCAGCACTTCCACCAAAAAAGAAAATAAGTAAGGGAGCGTTAATAGGAATAATCGCAGGAGTGCTCGCGTTGATAATTGCCGCTGTTGTGGTTGTAGCTGTGCTTGTTCATAATGGTGTACTGGGATATTTCTATTATGATGATTCGTATGAGGATTCTTACGATTATTCAAACGATGATTCACAGAATTATTCAGGTGATAATTTAGATGGAATTGACACTGAGAATTCATCAATTATTGGATTTGGATACTGTGGAGAAAATGCGACATATACAATCTATTATGATTATACATTTGCCACATATACAGTAGCTATTGAAGGCTCCGGTGAAATGTGGAGTATAGAAGATTTCTATGATGAGCGTGAAACTGATATATTTCCTTGGTTTCCTTTCCGTAGAGATATCAAAACTGTATATATTGGAAGTGAAATAACCTTTATTCCGGAGGTCGCTTTTTATGGCGTTTCAGATGCGGATATATATGTTTACAATGAATTTTGTGATATTGATTATGAAGCAGAATATGAGGACGATCAAGGAAGATTTATTTATGAGACTGAAGTTGTACTCGGCTCACAAGGCTGTCGAATATATGGCTATAGTGGCTCATCGGCCGAGAATTATGTAAATGAGATGAATGAATGGCATTATGGTGAAGATGATTATGAACAATTTACATTTATTTCTTTAGATTAGGAGATTTGTATATGAGATATTGCAGTAATTGCGGTGCGCAAATCGAGGATAATGCTACATTTTGTCAAATGTGCGGTGCCAAAATCAAAGATGATAATGCAAATGGAGAAACAACCGTGCTTAATAATACAGGTGAAGAAACAACAGCGCCTGATACAAGCGGTATTCCCGCTTCTGTAAATGTTCATAACCAACCGGCATTTTCTAATAAGAAAAAGAATTTAGTGAAAGGTGCGATTATCGCAACTGTATTGGCTGCAGTAGTCATAGTAATTATAGTAATTTTAGCTGTATCATCTGCAACTAAAAATAATGATTTATATGATGAAAATGCCATAAATGATGAAAATCTATATTCTGAATTTACTCCTGATTATGAAACAGGATACGCAATGAGTGATAATATTTTTGATTATCAAATTAAAATTGGAAATATTGTTTATCAATTTCCTATGTCAGTAGAGGAATTTACAAAAACCGGTTTGTCATTAAGTAAATATGAAGATCCAAATGAAAAATTAAGTTCAGGATATAGTACAATAGCATATTTTGATTATCAGGATGGTTCAAGTGTGGTTGGAAAAATAGTGAACTTTTCAAAAAACGAGGCTTTATTAACTGATTGTCACATTACAGGAGTAATAGTTGATTATAAAAATGATTCTAATATTAAATTTAATCCTTCTCTAATCAAGTTAGCAAAGGGAATCACATTAAATGAATCTACAATTGATGAAGTGAAAGCTGCTTATGGCGAACCTAATGAAGTGTTAACGGGTGATGGCGAATATAATGATAACAATACTTATGTTACATATTCTGAGGATATATACAACGCTATAGATCTTACTTTTAATGAAATTGGAATTTTATGTGCTATTGAGATTGAAAATATTAAGAAACCAAATGATGTTAAAGAAATCGGTCCAAGTAACAATATCCCGGAATTAGTAAAAAAGTATATTAAACCAACTGAATTAGGAACCGATTTGACCTCGGGCATATTTGAACTTGAAGGAGAATTATATCAACTTCCTTTACCATTAAATGAAATGTTAGAGAATGGTTGGAGTGTTGTTGAATCATCAGCATCTACAATTCCCGGAAGGAGTAATGAATATGTAAATATATCAAAGGGAAATGTTCAAATTGATAATATATGTATAAAAAATTATGAGGAATATGAGATTCCGATAAAATATGGAATTATCGAAAAAATGGATACAACAAGTTTTTCATACGGCAAGGAAGGAAGACTTGTAATTGCAAATAATATTGATATGAACATGAATGTTAGTAATGTTGACAGTATCTTTGAAGCTGAAAATGCAGTAAAAGAAGACAAAGGTGATGGTTGGTATGACTATAAAGTTAGTGCAAATAGTATTACCGTAGATGTCTGCGTTGAAAATAAAAAAGTAAGTTACATCGTTGTTTATTGGAGTAATAATTAATTATAAATACCTTGTATACTAAAATACTTTTTAAGGAGGAGAAACAAATAAAACTTTGTAAAACTTGCGGCGCACCGATGGAGGATGAAGCAATATTTTGCCAAATATGTGGTGCTAAAAATGAAACAGAAGATTTAGCGGTCGAAAAAACGACTGTACTCAACGCAAATGATATTTCTTCATATATAGGTGGGCCTCAAAATACGAAACCAATTAAATCAAAGAATAATAAACTTACTAAAGGTGCAATAATTGCAATTGTGCTAACTATAGTAATTGTAATAGTTGGTGTAAGTATTACAACGGGCGTTTTAATATTCAATAAAATTATGAAAATTCACTTTATGATGTAGAATTGCCTGAAGTCCCTGATTTAGATATTGATACTGATGGATTGTTTACTGAAGATGAAGAGGAAAGTTCTTATTCAATTGATTTTGGTACGGTAGAAAATGGAATTTATTCCAATAAGTTTGCGAAACTCAAGTTTTACACTCCATCAGATGATTGGAGATTTTTGACTAAAGAAGAAATCTATAGTCATTATGATTCATTAGGTAGTGATGTAACTTTTGATGATGTTTCAAAAGAAACCTGTTATTCTACATTTACGGGAAATCTCTACTATGATATGTTTATGTATAATACTCAGACCAACCAAAACATTCAAGTTATCATTATGGAATGCGCAGATAATGTTGAAATATCGCTGAATGATTATTTCGAATCTGTGAAAGATGTAATGTTGAGTTCTTATGATAATTCAACATTTGAAAGCGCCGGGATGGTTACTTTAGGTGATAACATTTATAGCGTACAAGAAGCTAATTTTACTATAGATACTTTACGAAATGTTACGCAGTATTATGCTGGTACTAAAATCGGAAATAATTTAGTAATAATTTGCATTACGAATAATGCAAATTCAGATGAAAGTTTTATTGATATTTTTGAAAGTATTACAGAATAAATCAAAGATTCAATGAAATTTATATTTCAATGGCTTTAATTGCAAATCTAAAGTATAAATAAAATGAAATTCGGAGGGAATAAAATGAGATATTGCAGTAATTGCGGAAAAGAATTACCTGATGAAGCAGTGTTCTGCTCAAATTGCGGAACGCCGGTTGAAAAAGATGATTTAGAAGCAACAGGACTTCTCGATGAAAATAATTATGGAGAAAATGAAAGAGCTTTTTCGGATGACGAATTGGAAGAAACAGGATTACTTGATGATCCGTATGCACCATACACGGCTTATCAAACAAATCCGGCGGTCAATTCATCTGTCAAAAATGAAGTTAAGCAGCCAAGTGTAAACGAAGTTCCACAAGCGTATGTAAATCCTAATTATCAAGCGGCACAGAATCCACAGCAGGTTAGCCCTACAGTACATAATAGTTATTATAATGCACAGCAACAGTCAAATGCTCAGCCATTACAAAATCAATATAGCAGCCAACAATATAAATATGCTCAAATGCCCTTTGCAAAAAGAAATAACATTTTCAAATCTTATGCTTTATTTTGGAAAAATTATATAAACTTTTCCGGAAGGACAAGGCGTTCGGACTATTGGCAGTTTGTGTTAGTTAATTTTATTATTGCTATGCTTCTTGGAGTGCTTTCTTTTATACTTTATACTGCTGCCAATTTATCTCCTTATTTAATAAATCGATTAGTTATAGGCGCATACGCGCTTGCGACTCTAATACCAAATTTGGCTATTCAAATCAGAAGACTGCATGATATAGGCAAAGATTGGTATTATATATTCTTTATACTGATTCCGATTGCGGGACCAATTATTTTACTTGTGTGGTATTGCCAAGACAGCCAATTTGGAGCAAACAAATATGGCGATAATCCGAAGGGAATTAATTCTTTATAAAAGGAGTTAAATATGAATTATTTCGGTTCTGCATCAACCGATGTAGGGATTGTGAAAGAAACAAATCAGGATAGCGTTTGCATAAAAATTGCTGATTTTGAGGGAAAAGGACAAGCTGCAATGGCTGTCATCTGTGATGGAATGGGCGGCCTTGCCAAGGGAGAACTTGCAAGTGCAACTGTTATTCGCAGATTTTCTGATTGGTTTGAAAAGGAATTGCCTAAAGAAATAGCTTCCTATTCATGGCAAAAGCTGTCTGATGAATGGACAAAGCTTATAAGGCAACTAAATCACATAATACTTGAGTATGGTAAGAAAATAGGGATAAATCTTGGAACAACAGTAAGTTCTTTGTTAATTATTGAAAATAATTATATGATAGCGCATGTCGGTGACTCAAGAGTTTATGAAATTAAGAATTCTGTAAATCAGCTAACGGAAGATCAAACTTTTATAATGAGAGAAATTAAAGCAGGCAGAATGACGGCTCAAGAGGCGGCGACTCACCCAAAAAGAAATATGCTGCTTCAGTGCGTTGGCGCTTCTCGTGAGGTAAATCCTGAGATTAAATTTGGCCCCGTTACACCTAATACAGTATATATGCTTTGCTCTGACGGCTTTAGGCATGTATTAACTGACAGTGAACTTTTTGAAAATTTTAATCCTATAAATATTAATAGTATAGAAGCAATGAAAAAAAATAGTGACTATCTGATTGATGTTGTAAAAAAAAGGAATGAAAGAGATAAC
>CANQZO010000148.1 GCA_947628355.1 Candidatus Gastranaerophilales bacterium
TACAAAAATTTCTTACATTATCTATATATTTCATATTTTTAGTTTATTACAGAAATACATATTTGCCAATAAAAAAGGACCTCAATAATTGAGGTCCTTTTTTTATGCAATTTCTTCATCTTTTTTTATTTTCTGGCACAAACTTAACTCTTGATGGTTATCTTTTTGAGGAAGTTTTATCAGTTCAGCCGTTCCCTCCTCTTTCTTTTTAACCATCTCAGCAGTTACAACAAACTCTTTTACATTCTCCTGCGACGGCAGAGCGTACATTATATCAGTCATAATTTCTTCAACTATAGACCTTAATGCCCTTGCGCCCGTCTTGCGTTTTATTGCTTCCTGCGCAATTAAATCAACCGCTTCGGGTTCAAATTTTAATTCTACTCCGTCCATATTTAACAAACATTGATATTGCTTTAACAGCGCATTTTTCGGCTGAGTTAATATGTTCTTTAAAGTAGATTCTTCAAGCGGATCTAAAACGGCATAAACAGGAACTCTGCCTATAAATTCGGGGATTAATCCGAATTTTAACAAGTCCTCGGGCTGGAGTTTCTTTAACATTTTAGCTTCTTCCATTTCTTTTTCAGCCTGCGTTTTCGGCGCTTCAGCTCCAAAGCCTATGGAAGTTCCGTTTCCTGCACGTCGTTCTACTATTTTATCCAGTCCGACAAATGCTCCGCCCACTATGAACAGTATATTTGCCGTATTTATTTGTATAAATTCCTGATGAGGATGTTTTCTTCCGCCTTGCGGAGGTACATTTGCCACAGTTCCCTCTATCATTTTTAACAGAGCCTGCTGTACGCCCTCGCCCGATACATCTCTTGTGATACTTGTATTTTCGGACTTTCTTGAAATTTTATCTATTTCATCAATATATATAATGCCTCGTTCCGCTTTCTTTGCGTCAAAATCAGCATTTTGATACAGTCTTAATAATATGTTTTCAACATCATCACCGACATAACCTGCTTCCGTTAATGTTGTTGCGTCTGCTATGGCAAAAGGAACATCCAGCATTTTAGCTAAAGTCTGCGCTAAAAGAGTCTTTCCGCTTCCGGTCGGACCTACCAATAATATATTGCTTTTTTGGATTTCAACCTGTTTTTCATCCGCAGTTTCATTATGTGCTATTCGTTTATAATGGTTGTAAACAGCTACTGACAACACTTTTTTTGCGTCATCTTGTCCGATTATGTATTCATCCAAGTACGCTTTTATTTCATGCGGTTTTGGAACCTTTGTTATATCTGCTTCTTTTGTTTCCGTTATTTCGGGTTTTTCCTTATTTTCCAGAAACTCCTCGTCAAGTATTTCATTACATAACTCAACGCACTCATCGCAAATGTATACATCGGGCCCCGCAATCAGCTTTTTTACCTGCTCTTGCGTCTTTCCGCAAAATGAACATTTTAATCGACTCTCATCCATTGCTGCCATCTATTATATCTCCGCACTTGGTTTCGGTGTTGTATTTGCTGTTACTACTTTATCTATCATACCGTATTCTAACGCTTCTTCCGGCGTCATTATATAGTCACGGTCAGTATCTTTTTCAATCTTTTTAATGGATTGCCCCGTATTACTTGCAAGGATTTCATTTAAAGATTTCTTTATTCTTATTATTTCAGCAGCTTGAATTTCTATATCGGTTGCTTGACCTTGCGCTCCGCCTAAAGGCTGGTGGATTAATACCCTTGAATGAGGCAGTGCCATTCTTTTTCCTTTTGTTCCCGATGAGAGTAAAAATGCTCCCATTGATGCTGCCTGACCTAAACATATTGTTGATACATCCGCTCTTATATGCTGCATTGTATCATATATTGCAAATCCTGCCGTTACGCTTCCTCCCGGAGAATTAATATATAACATAATATCTTTTTCCGGATTTTCGCTGTCCAATAACAATAACTGCGCAACTATTAAATTTGCTACCATATCATCAATAGGCGTGCCTAAAAAGATTATTCTTTCTCTTAATAATCTTGAAAATATGTCAAATGACCTTTCGCCTCTTGATGATTGTTCTATTACAACGGGTACAAAACTCATATTTTTTCCCTTTCTAACCTATTTATTAATATAATTTATTTTAGCATTGTCAAGCAGAATTTTCGTTACCTTTTCGCTTATTACCTGCTGATTTAATGATTGTAAGATATTCATATTCTTTTGTATCTCTGATACTATATTTTCGGTTGTTGTTCTGTATATTTGAGCCATTTGCGCAATTTTATTTTGTATATCTTCCTGCGTTACGCTTACTTTTTCCTCCTGCGCAATTTTACCTACAATTAAAGATGTTTTTATTCTTTTCACAGCTTCTTCTTTTAATTGGTCATATATCTTTTGATGTCCCTCTTTTTCAAGCATTTCATCAAAATTTCCGCCCTGCATATTAACTCTTTGTTTAAATTCACCCATTAATGCCTGTATTTCACGGTTTATCATTGTTTCTTGGATATCTATATTTGTTTTTTCAAGCAGAGTTTCATATATTTTATTCGCCGCTCTTTTATCATTTTGCGCTTTTGCATTATTATCGGCATACTTTTGTATATCTTCTTTTAATGCGTCTAAAGTTAAAAGAGAAGGATTGACTCTTTTTGCCAAATCGTCATTTATTTCGGGCAGTTCTTTTTCTTTTATTCCGTTGATTTTTATATTAAATTCCGCATCTTTTCCTTTTAATTTTTCATCGTGATATTCGTCGGGGAATTTTACGTTTATTTTAAATTCTTCATTTAAACTTTTATCAACAAGCTGTTCCGCAAATCCCGGAATAAAGTTTGAATGCCCTAAATCAAGCATATAATTCTTTGCGCTTCCGCCTTTTATTTCTTCTCCGTCTACATAGCCGTCAAAGTCTATCATTACTATATCGGTATTTGTTGTTTTTCTGTCCGTTACGTCTTTTAAAGAAGCAAATCTTTCCTGCAGAATTTTTAATTCATTTTCCACTACATCATCGGGATTTTTAAATTCTTCAACCTCTGCTTCAATTCCTTTATATTCGCCTAAATTAACTTCGGGTCTTAATTCGAACATTGCAGTTACTTTTAATGAATTATCGTCAGCAAATTCATAAGATTCTACATTTGGAGCGGTAACCAAATCAAAATTATTTTCATTTATTGTATTTTGGAATATAGTCGGAAGCAGGTTGTCCAAAACTTCTTTTTGAAGCGCTGCTATTCCCACATATTTTTCCAATATATTTTTGGGTGCTTTTCCCTGCCTAAAGCCCGGAACGTTTACCCTTTGAGCAAGTCTTTTACATGCTTTGTCATATTCCCAGTTCGTTACCGACGGTTCTATTTCAATATTTAACTTTACTTGATTGTTTTCTAATTTTTCTACTGTTACAGTCATTGTATGTCACCTTTTCTAATTATTCTACACATGCCCTTTTTATATCTTTACTGTTAGATTATATCACAAATATATTTCTTACAATTAAAATAAGTCATTTGGAGTATCTGATGTTTAATTTCACCTCCTGTGTTATAATAATAAAAAGAAGATATGAGGTGGTTTATGAGAAATTTGATTTTACTTTTATTAATTTTTACATCAGCTAATTATGCTTTTGCCGCTTTTGGCGGAATGGACCCCGGAGCTATTAATAAAAGCTATATGCGTGATATGAGACTTCACGAAATTGAATCACGAGCAAAAGACAGAAATGCTATTATTAAAAAATCTAATGAAACAGAAGCAAAAGAATATTCTCCCGCTGTTAACATTAACTCAATTAAATTTGTTAATAATAAAAATATATCATCGGAAGAACTTTCCAACCTTGTTGAATATAAAATTTCTCAGCCTTTGAATGAACAAAATATTTCAGATATCAGAAAAGAAGTTATGAAATACTATCAAAAACAAGGCTTCATAAGCGCTGTTGCTTTTGTGGTTTCAACCGATAAATCGGGCGAAGTTGTTATTGAGGTTGAAGAAGGACAAAAAAATTCAATCATTATAGAATAATTTATTATTTTTATAATATAAAAAATCAGACAGAAGTTTAGCACTTTTTTCTAATTTAACTAAACCGAAAATCACGTAAACTGGATAATAATATCTTGGTGTTCTTTAGTTTACGGGAAGTGTGTTATGGGCTATTTGCCAAAAAAATTATGTCTGTGGATGTTTATTATTATTTTTATGCCGTTAAGTGCTTTTGCTCTTGATATTGAAAATACTGCCGATAATCCGAGATTAGTTAATCTCACTCCGCAGCAATTCAAAGCGCTGGATAATATCGAAAAACGTGTTTATTCCAATGCCTTTCCGACGGAAAATACTATTGACAGACTTGAAAGACTTGAAATGGACTTGTTTCACGGAATTCAAAAAGGCTCGCCAACTCAGCGTATTAACACTTTAAAACTTGAAAGCACTCGTATTGCTTTAAGAGGAACGGCTATGACTCCTATGATGCAATCTACCTTTAATTCAAGATATATTAATCCGCAGGGTGAAACGCCTTATTACGATGACGTTGGCATTATTGACGGTCTTATAAGAGTTTGGTGGCCGGATTTCTACGCAAAATTATCCGAATACAGACGATTTAAGGAAGCTAACTATTTTTATTAATCCTTACGGTTAATGCGTTGCTTATCGTTGCGGAAGTTCTTATATTACTTCCGCTCATTACGTTTCCACCAGCATACATTACCGTTGAACTTCCGCCGTCTAAATTAATTGCTTCATAACAGCCTAAATCGGACATTATCTTTGCAAGCTCGGTTAATGTTACTCCGCTTGAACCCTCTTTTCTGCCCTCGACCGTTACAATTACCATTACGTTGTTTTTTGTATAGCCTACCGCGGTTCTCGGGTTTCTTCCCGTTATTGCCGTTAATTTCTCAGCAGCCGTATCTATATATATTTTCCCC
>CANQZO010000149.1 GCA_947628355.1 Candidatus Gastranaerophilales bacterium
GCTCCGGCAATGTCGGCAACCCCGGTCCCGGTAATCCTAAAGGTGCTCCCGGCATTGATGCAATAAAAGAGCCCGATTTCGGACCTTATATGAAAGAACTTCAAAGACGTATAAAAATGAACTGGGATCCGCCTAAAGGCAATGAAAGTAAAAGAGTAATACTATTATTCTCTATAGCACGCGACGGCAGATTGTTAAATGTAAAAGTTCATCGTTCGTCGGGTCTGCCTGCAGCTGATAATGCTGCGATAGACGCAGTAAAACTTACGGCTCCTTTTAGGCCCCTGCCGCCCGAGTTTAAGGGTAACAGCGTTGATATTCAATTTACTTTCGATTACAACGTATTCGGAGTTTCGGGATAAGATAAAAATTAATTAGAAAAGAGGAAATAACTATGGATTTATTATTACATTCAATTCAAATGGACTGGCCGGTACTTCTGCCGATTTTATTATGCTCAATATTGACTGTTGCCGTTGCCATTAACAGATTTAGTTTTTACAACAAAAATAAAAGAGACGTTGTAAAGTTTATCAGAGGATTAAAATCAGAATTAGTCAGCAACAGACTTGACGCAGCCAAAAATTTAAGTATTCAATTAGGCGGTGTTATAGGTGAAGTTTCTGAAGAAGCGGTTAGAATATTCTCCGAGCAAAAACAAGGATTTTCACGTTCATTTGATATATCCGCAAATTTAGCTACAAGAAAATTGGAAAAGTATTTAACTATCTTAGGTACGATAGGCGGGGTTTGCCCTTTCTTAGGTTTGTTCGGTACTGTTGTCAGAATATTGTATACATTCCAAGATTTAGCATCTCAAGGTAATCAATCCGCAGCAGTTGCTATGGGTATAGGTTCTGCTTTGATTGCTACAGCATTCGGTTTGGGAGTTGCTATTGTTGCTGTTGTTCTTTACAACTTATTCCAATCAACAGTTAAAAGATATGAGGATGATTTCCAATTAATTAAATTATTATTCTTAAGTTTCACGGATTCTGAAGAAAAACTTCAAAAAAAAGCATTAGTATAGGATAAATATAATGGCATTTTCAAGTTCTGATAATAAAAAAGGATTATTCACCGAAATTAATATAACACCGTTAACGGATATCTTTTTGGTATTGCTTATTATAATGATGGTAATAGCACCATCTTTTCAATCCATAGATACTGATATAAATATACCGGAGATTAACAGCGGTGTTGCGGTTGAACAAAAGAATGCGGAAATCTCCGTAACAAAATACGGGAATTATTATATAAACGGAAAACCGATAAAATCTGCAGAATTATTGGATGAGTTAGTAAATTTAAAACCGTCGCTGGAAAAAGCAGAGGTTGTAGTAAAAGCGGATACTCAAACAAAAAGCAGTGAAATTCAAAATATAATGAAAGCTGCGCAGGCTGCAGAATACGAAAAGCTGATTATTGCAGGTGAACCTTTAACAAAAAAGGAACAAAGAAAATTGGAAAATACAAATAAGGCTCAGCCTGCGCAGCCTCAAGCAAATCGTAATAATACCCAAGATTACAATTGGGATGAATAAGGAAATAAAAATGTCATCACAAAGAAAAACTTTTAATGAAATTAATATAACACCGTTAACGGATATCTTTTTAGTATTGCTGATTATAATGATGGTAATAGCACCTTTATTAGACCAGCAGGGATTAAATCTTGCAGTGCCGAACATGATTGAAGTACAGGATGAAATAAAAGATTCTAAGCTAATTAAAGTTTTAGTAACCGATAATGATAAATATGTTTTAAACGGAGAAGAAATTTCCGCTAATGAACTTTCAAATATAATCTCCGAGCAGTCAAAAGAACTGCCCGACGGTTTATTAATTATGACCGAAGCAAATGCCACTCACGGTGCAGTTGTTAAATTAATGGATGAAGCTCGCAATGGCGGAGTTACCAATATTTCAATTACGGAATATTAATTATATTTTTAAACTCTGTTGTTCATAATCAATACCGCATAGCATTTTTTTGCCGTCGGGGTGATTTTCTTGTATTGTTCCGTCTATTCTTGTTCCGTATGTTACCTTAGTTCTGCTGTGTAAAATTTCATTAAATACACTAAATCCGTTTTTAGTTTTATGCCCTGTTTTAAATTCAATTGAATATTCGGGATTAACTGCTTTATCATAGATTTGTTTAATAAGTTCCTGTGCTTGTTTTTCACCCATGTATTTTGTTCGTTTTTCTATGTTCTGTACTTTATGTGCTTCTTTTCCGGATAACAAAAATACATCGCTATTATCGGTTCTTCTTAATAAAATTCCGTTTTGTCCGTTGTAATCGCCCAGTACGGATTTAAAAAATTCTCTTATACTTTTTGCCTGTTGATTAGAATATTTTTTTGACGGTTCTGAGTTTAATATTCTGCCTATTTCATAGGTAGAATTATCTATTTTTTTATTTTGTGTTTGATTATATGAATCAGAATTTATTTTTATAATTCTTCCAAAGCTCGGTATTGTATTTACTTTCATATTTGCTCCTTTTTTAAAAGTATTGCTGATTGAGCGCTTATTGCCTGTTTTTGACCTACTGAGTCCATTCCTTCCATTGTTTTTGCCTTAATTGAAATTTGACTCTCTTTTATATTTAAAACAGAACATAATTTTTTTTGTATACAAGAAATATAAGGTTTCATTTTGGGTTCTTGTGCAAAAATTGTACAATCAATATTATTAATAGTATAACCTCTTTCTTTAATAAGATTATAAGTATTATTTAAAAGTATAAGACTTTCAATATCTTTATATTTAGGGTCATTGTCAGGGAAGTGAGTACCGATATCGCCAAGAGCTAAAGCGCCAAGCATTGAGTCAATAATTGCGTGAGTTAGTGCGTCAGCGTCAGAGTGACCTAATAGTCCTTTTGTATATGGTATTTCAACTCCGCCAAGAATTAACTTTCTTCCCTCAACAAGTTTATGAATGTCAAATCCCTGCCCTATTCTATACATCGGTTTTCTCCCAAACAAATTTATTAATTGCTTTAACAAAACCGTCATTTTGAACCGTATCTGTTATATAGTCCGCTTCTGCCTTAATTTCGTCAGTTCCGTTCGCCATGGCAACCCCTATGCCTGCTGTTTTTACCATTTCTATATCATTGTTTTGGTCGCCTATAGCCAATACTTCCTTTTCGCTGAAGCCTAAACGGTTTGCCAAAAATTTAATTGCACTTCCCTTTGTTGCCTCTTTATTTGCTATTTCACAGAAGTAATCAAATGATTTTACTACGTATATTTGAGGATATTTATTTCTTAATTCAATTATAAAGTCGTCAATAAATTTTGTATCATAATTTATTGCCAGTAATTTATTCAGCTTTGAAAAATCAAGTTCATCAAAAGAATTAACTTTAAAATAGTCTATTCCTTTATCCCCAATGTAGTCTTTAATATATTGGTCGTCATCTTCTACATAGAGAGTATCTTCAATATATACATTAAGATGAATGTTTCTTTTTCTGCAATCTGCAATAATTTCTCGTGCTATATCGGGGTTTAAATATTTAACGTCAAGGATTTCGCCCTCGTATGAATTGACCAGTCCGCCCTGATAGCATATTAAAGGACATTTAATACCTATCATGTCCGCTATATATTTAGCACTGCTATATGTTCTGCCTGTTGCTATTGCAACATATTTCCCGTTTGATACCAAATTATGAATGCACTTTTTAACCTTTTCGCTTATGCCGTTTTCGGGTGAATAGATAGTACCGTCTATGTCTGTTACAACCATTTTTATCATAATTTATATGCCCTCATAAGTGTGGAAATAGTTTTTGAGTCATTTATTTCGCCCTGTTTTATCATTTCAAAAACTTTTTCTTTTTCAATTTCAATGTAATTAAGGATTTCGCCTTTATCAAGGTGCTGATGAGTTTGTGTTAAATTGGAGGCTTTAAAAAGGTATAATTTTTCACTGCAAAACCCCGGAGATGTCCAGATAAAACCTAAAGGCTCCCAACTTTGAGCTATATGCCCCGTTTCTTCTTCAAGCTCGCGTTTGGCTGCTTCTGTTACTGTTTCTCCCTCTTTATCCAGCTTGCCTGCAGGCAGTTCATATAAAATTTCTTTAGTCGGATAGCGAAATTGACGAACCATTAATATTTTGCCGTCTTTCTCCGCTGCTATTACAACACCGCCCCTATGATGAACCACTTCGCGTATTGTTTTATAACCGTCCCATAGCTCTACATCATCGCGGGTTATGTTAAAAACCTTGCCATTATATATTTCTTGAGTATTAAGAGTTTTTTCAAATAAATTTTCCATAATAAAATTATAATATAAAAAACGTTTATATTATAATTTAACTATGAGCAAAAATATAATAGGGTTTTGGGGCTATCCTCATCCCGAACTGATAAAAGAATATAAAAAAAAGTACCCGAGCGCAGTTTGGGTGGATTTTGATATTGACTACGGCTTTGAAAAGACTGATATTCTGCCCGAGTCATACTGTGCAATTATAAAAAATATTATAAATTCTGCGCTTCACTATAAAGATGAACTCCTTGTTATATTAGCGCCAATAGGTAAGGACAAGTGTGACAGCGGTTGGTTTGCTTATGAAGTTTTAAAAGATTTGGGTTTTAGTGTTGTAAAAAGCATATTTGAGGAGTTTTCATACAGGCGGGAAGTTAGAATTTCAAGGTCAAATCTGCCTTTAAGGCAAAAAATCGAGCTTATAACAAAAGATATTTATGAGCCTCAAAACCTTGATTTAACACCTTGTAAAGCAAAATTCGGTTTTTGGGGAGTACCGCCGAATGACCTTTCTTTATTGGAGTTATTTCCGAATGAGACCCATGTTTACGGCTGGAGCAGG
>CANQZO010000150.1 GCA_947628355.1 Candidatus Gastranaerophilales bacterium
GCATTACAGAGCCTTTTACCGCAGCTGATTTTTCAGATAGAGCCGATGAGGTTATAAATGACATATTAAAAAGAAATAAAGTTCCCGTGCTTGCAGGCGGTACGGGGCTGTATTTCAGAGTTCTGCTTCAGGATTTTGACCTGCCCCGCGTTGCTCCTGATGAAGAACTGCGAAAAACTTTAAATCAAAAAGATACCGTTGAACTTTATGAAATGTTGTATGAACTTGATAAAATAAGCGCCGAAAAAATACATCGCAATAATAAAGTTAAAATAATACGAGCATTAGAGGTCTGCATGACGCTTAAAATACCTATGAGCAGCGCTCAAAGAAAAAAAGAAGGTAAATATGAAGTATTGTGGTTCGGCTTAAACAGTGATAACCGCGATTTTTTGTATGAATGCATTAACAAAAGAACAGATGAAATGATTAATGCAGGTTTGGTTAACGAGGCAGAAAAATTATATGAAAAATACGGCGAAAATAACATTTTACTTAATACTATCGGATATCAAGAGTTTATTGAGTACTTTAAGGGAACGGAAAATCTTGAAACCTCAATAAATAAGTTAAAACAAAATACGCGCAGGTATGCAAAAAGACAAATAAGCTGGTTTAAAGCCAATAAAGATATTGAGTGGTTTGATATTGATAAATTGACTTTTAATGAGATGAAAGAAAAAATAATAAATAAATATAACAAATTGTTAAATTAAAAAGTAATCCGTAACAAAATAAATTTTTAGGATTTTTTCTATAAATATAAAAAGGGAATGTAAATGAAAACACAGGCAGTAAAAATGATTTCACACGATAAAGGATATTATGCGGCAAGTGCGAAACGCGGTGCTGTTATGACTACGGCAATGTTTGCAACGACTACGCTAATGGCTTCCATAATGCAGCCAAAGGCTATGAAAGATGAAATAATTAAAACCGGCGGAGCATTAAAATATGCTTCAAAATATGCTTCCGGATTGGCCATTTTATCAATGATAGGGGCTTTATTATCTGTTGGTCTTGCTTTTATTGTAAAGCATACTAAAACTAATGAAAATCCTAAGGCTGTTAATTAATTTAATATATTATAATTCTTCTTCTCATATAATATAGATTAAGTCTCTTTTCAAGAGGCTTAATTACTTTATTTAACGAACATCCGAAAAGTTGTTTGTAATTGCATAAATGTAATTAATAATTTCAGAAAAATAAGATAAAGAAGAAGCTCCGTTGATTATAATATCTGACAGGTCTTTCTTAGGAAGTATATATTTTTTTGATGCTTCACGTACATAAGCAAGTTGTTTAAGCGCATTTTCTTCATTTTGGTTTCTTGAAGTTTGAGCCCTGTATAAAAACCATTTTTCTTGGATTTTAGGGTCAATATCCACATATAGTTTGATATCAAATAACTCAGCAACCTTACCGTACATCGTTGCCATGCCCTCAACTACTATTATTTTTTCGGCTTTCTTAGGTATTGCTTTTGGTATTACTACCCCCGTTCCGTTTACAAGATACTGCGGAATTCTTACATCTATACCTCTTGAGAGCATATCAAGGTCGGTAAATAATTGCTCCATATCAAAATTATCGGGAGAATCAACGTCATATCCGGCTGCAAGCAGGTTATCAAACGAACCATGTTCTTTTATAAGCGCTGATATATCCTGAAAATAATTGTCCGCACTTAAAATTTCAACGGGCATGTTTAATTTTTCGGTTACTTGTTTAATTGTGTTGCATATAGTTGTTTTTCCGCTTGCGGATTCTCCGCTTATCCCGATTAGAAAGTGTTTTTCGGGATTATTTATTATTCTTTTCGTAAATTTAGGGATAAAATCGGGATGAACACTTTTAAATATCGGAGTTTCGCTTTGTTTATCATAATCCAGTATTTGTTTAAATTTTGAATGAAGATAAATCGCAAGAAACTCTCTGCCCGCTTTCGTTTTGAAGTCAGGCTTTATTATTTTGTCGTTTCTTTTTGTTTCTTTTTCCAGCAGAGAATTCATACTGTTTGGAAGTCCTCAAAAAATTATTTTTGCTATTATTTCGAGAAAATTTTAATTTTTGATACGGTTATTTTACATTAAACTTTTTACTAATTAAATAATTAATTATAAAGCGTAATGAAAATCTTTACATTATCCTGCAAAATATAGATACAAGACCTATTTGACTTTGTAAAGGAGTGGAAAAATGAAAAAGATTTTTTTAAATATTGCTTTTATGATTGTTATGTTAGGCGGATTTTCGCTTTCTTCATACGCTGATTGCTTTACGGGTTTTGCCTGCTCGATTAGTGATTTGGAAAATAAAGAATTAACGGAACAGACACATAAATTTATTCCTGCATTGAATGATTATTTTTCAATGAAATTAAATGATGCGGACTATTTTGATATGCCTCAATCCAAGAACTATATTGATTTATTTACATTTAACACATTAATTTAACGGCGGTTTTTAGTGCGTTAATTTCATCATCCTTGTCTGATTCAAAATAAATCCTCAACAGCGGCTCTGTGCCGCTTTTTCTTATTAATATGCTTGAATTGCCCAAATACAGCTTTATTCCGTCAAGAGTTGTTTTACTATTGATTTTGTATCCTGCAATTTCCACGGCGGAATTAAATTTTTCCATAATACTTTTTACTTTTTCTTCGCTTTCAAGTTTTAAATCAATTCTTTCATTAATAAAATCACGTCCGAGTGTTGATTTTAATTCCTCCTGCAATTCAAAAAGTTTTTTATTTTCAAATGCAAGCATTTCCATAATAAGCAGATTTGCGAGTATTCCGTCTTTTTCGGGAATATGTCCTTTTATGCTTAAACCGCCCGATTCCTCGCCTGCTATAATTATATCGTCTTTTCGCATTGTTTCCCCCAGCCATTTAAAGCCTACAGGGGTTTCAATTACTTCTACGTCGCATTTTTGCGCATAAATATTAAGCATTACGCTTGATCCGACTGTTTTTGCCAATTTGCCCGTATATTTTTTATTTTTGACAAGATGTCTTAAAAGCAGTGCTATTATTTCATTTGCACTTACAAACTCGCCTTTTTCGTTAAAAACACCGAAACGGTCACCGTCCCCGTCGTTGCTTAATCCGATTTTTCCCGTTTTTTTGCATAATGCTTTTAATTCGGGCAGATATTTTTCTTTCGGGTCGGGCATTTGTCCTCCGAAATTAACATCCCGCTCAAGATTTTGAGAATAATTTTCTATGTTTTCGCTGTCAAGAATTTCTTTAAATAAGTATCCCGCTGCACCATGGTGTCCGTCGTAGTTAATTGAGAGATTTTTTTCTTTTATTTTTTTTAAATCAATAATTGATTTTATATGTTGAATGTAATCTTTTTCAAAAGAAACTTTTTTATATTCTTTTGCTTGGGTGTTTTTGCTGAAATCGTTGCTTAAATAAGATACTATTTCGTTTACAATGGTATCGTCAGCAGGTCCGCCGTATGGGGGTATAATTTTAATTCCCAAATATTCGGGCGGATTATGCGAGGCGGTCAGCATTATTGCATAAGCATTTTCCTTTAAAGCCGTATAGGCTAATACGGGGGTTGCTATAATTTTGCCGCTTAGTTCTACATTAAAGCCTTTATTGGCTAAACTTTGTGCTATATAAACCGCATAAGTATCGGCATCACGTCTGGGGTCATAGCCTACTATTATTTTATTTGCGAATTTTGAGTGATTATAAATATAATTTGCAGCCGCATTTATTACTTTATTTGTATTTTCTTTATTAAAATCTTTGTTTAATATTGCTCTCCAGCCGTCAGTTCCGAATTTTATTTCAGTCATTGGTAATCCTTTTTTATCGGTTTTAGTGTAAAATTATTTTATATAAGAATTAAAGGTTTAGCAAATGTCTGATTTAATTGCGGAAAATATATATTATCTGGGCCCCGACGGGTCAAATGCTCATAATGCCATGCTAAAATTTTTAGATGTCGGACATGCCGAAGTTAAGAATAAAATCCCTTGCAAGTCAATAAAAACAGCACTGGACGAACTGGGAAATGATGAAAATGCTCTGTGCGTGCTTCCGATAGAAAATTCTATTGAGGGAATAGTCAGAGAAACTATCGATAATTTATTAAAACTTAAGGATAAACAAATTAAAATCCAAGGTGAAATGTCGCTTCCCATTAATCATCTTTTACTTTCAACGGGCAGTGATAAATCACAAATAAAACAGATAATTTCTCACCCGCAAGCGCTGGCACAATGTGCTAACCATTTATATAATTTGTTCCCCGAGGTTGAATTAAAAGAAGTATCTTCAACAAGTTATGCGGCATATAAAGTTTCAAAAGAAAATAATCCGCAAATGGCAGCCATTGCAAATGAGGCATGCTCAAAACTGTTTAATTTGAATATTTTAGAAAATAATTTGAATGATGAACCCGATAATAAAACCAGATTTTATATTTTAGGCAGAAATAATTGTCCTGCTTCTTTATGTAAAACAGCTGTAGTTTTGTCGACAAAAAACAAATCAGGCGCGCTTTGTGATGTATTAAGAATTTTTCAAAAGCATGACATTAATTTAACGTATATTGATTCTCGCCCGTCAAAGAAGTGTTTGGGCGAATATTTGTTTTTTATGGAGCTTGATGTTTACGATTTTAACTCCAAAGTAGAGCCTGCTCTTGAGGAAGTTAAACAGTATACTGACTTTTTAAGAATATTAGGTACCTTTAAAATATATTAAAAACAGCGGGTTACAGGTTACCTGATTTTTACTCCCTGACCCCGCTGTTTTTAAGTTTATAATTTTTTATTTTACAAAATTATTAAATG
>CANQZO010000151.1 GCA_947628355.1 Candidatus Gastranaerophilales bacterium
CTTGATATTAACCCGTTATTAATATCTGAAAAAACAGGCGAAGGCATTGCGGTTGACGGACGTATTAAAGTAAGAATAAAAGAAGCGCAGGAAGCATTAAATGATTGCTGTACCTGCGGTTCTTGCAGTCTGTAATAATGATTAAAACCAAAAAGAGCTCTTAAAATTTAAGAGCTCTTTTTTTGTATTATAATTTTTTATATGGAATTAACTCAAAGAAAATCTAATATAGAACTTTTAAGAATTTTCGCTATTTTTGCTATTATAATTCATCATTTTTCGGCACATGGTATATTTCAATACTATCAGCCGAATACAACATTATTAGAACATATAAATAATTTTATTACGGGATTTTTTATATACGGCGGGAAACTCGGAGTTGATATTTTCATTTTAATAACAGGTTACTTTATGATTAACTCTGAATTTAAACTTAAGCATATATTTAAAATTTATTTTTACCTGCTTTTTTATTCATTGTTATTTTTAATTTTAGCGTTTGCCACTGGTTCTCATGAAGTTCCGGAAAAATATTTTTATAGTTCTGTTTTTCCGTTAATTAGGAACAATTACTGGTTTATCAGCAATTATATATATTTATATTTTCTTATTCCGTTTTTAAATAAATTTATAAAAAGTTTAAACAAAAAAGAAGCATTTTGCTTATTAACCGTTTTAGGAACAGCATTTTATATAATCCCGATTTTTTCAAAAGAACTTTTAATCAGCGGACAATTAGGGTGTTTTATATATATTTATTGTTTAGGTGCTTTTATACGGCTTAATATTTTTAAAAATCTCTGCGATAATAAACTGCTGAAAAGACTGACAATATTTTCCGTTTTATTTATAAGTTTCTACAAATTATCTTACATTATTCCGTTTGACAAAATTGCACAGTTAAGAAGCAGTGATTACAGTGAGATTAACTCAATATTTATTCTAATTCCCGCAATTTATTGTTTTAATTTCTTTAACTCTTTAAATATAAAATATAATAAATATGTTAACTCTATTGCGTCTTCAGTATTGGGAATTTATTTAATTCACGATAATAATTTTGTAAGAATGTATATTTGGAAAAAATTAGCAGTTTTTCTTAATATAAACTCTGTTTATTACATTTTAATAATTATTCTAATTTCACTAACGGTATTTTTAGTATGTTTGACAGCGCATAAAATAATTACATTTATTATGGAAAAACACATTAATAAACTTGCAGATTATCTGCAGGACAAATTAATACCGATTTATGAAAAATTTATTTCCAAATTGGAAAATAATTAAATTTTTTGGAATACATAAATGTATTCGTGTTTAAAAATGTAGAAACCGCCGTTTAATGCACGATAGCGCCATAAATTAGCAGTTTTGCCTTTTGCGCGTTCATTACCTTCCATATTTTTAACAATAACGGCTTTCATTTTAAATCCGATTTCACGCATTTTTGCCGAGCAGTCAGCACCTAAAGGCACAATCTCACCGTTTGAGTATTTATCCCCTATAATTAAAGCTGCAAATCTGCCTTTTTCAAGCATATCATAACCGTTTTGTGCTGCCTGTTTAAACAGTTCATAAAATTTTTCCGTAGAACCGCAATTGGATAAATCCTCTTTTCTGTCGGAGAATTTTATAATATCGTCATAAGGCGGATGAAGAATGAGAAACTGAGCTTTTTCGCTTCTCATTACATCAAGTCTTGCCTGTATTTTTTCTTTTGTTGATTTTGCTGCGCTGTCTGCACAAATTATATTTACACCTGTAACAAGTTCCTTTTCAGTAAATTTAGAGCGCACAATATCGGTCTGTTCGGGCTTTAATTCTACACCGATACATCTTCTTTTCATATTTAATGCTTCAATAGCACTTGTACCAGACCCTAAGAATAAGTCCAGCACTATATCACCTTTTTTGGTAAATCTTTCATACAATTGCTGTGCTATTTGAGGTATATAATTTCCGTGGTATTCGTTGCTGTGCCCGTGAGTATTATCTCTTGAAGCAAATTCCCACCACGTATCCGTTTTAACATGAGGGTATTCTTTCCAATTGTTTAAATCGATGTCACTGTATGGTTTTGTTTTGACCTTTGGTGCTATCTTTAAATCAGGTCTTTGTTCTTGCGGTTTTATTCTCTGCGTATTGACTTTTGCCATACATAGTCCCCAAATAAATACTCTATTCAAGTGTTCAGTATACAAAAATCTGATTATTTTGTTATCATTCAAAATTATGATTTATAGAAAATTATTATTAAAAATTACAACATATAAATGATTTTGCCCAATATGAAAAAATATATTATATTTTTATATAATAAGATTAGGGAATAAAATGTCGGCGTTAAAAACAGAGAATGAAATAAATACGAATATCCGAAATAGTTTGTTTAATAACTATTCTCTGTTTTATGAAGATTTTTATAAAAATATTCAAAAAGCCATAAAAGATTTTTTTGAAAAAGATTACACTTTAAGATTTATGGGGATTTCATTTGAAGACAGTATCTTAGCATACGGAGATGAATATTTTGTCAATAACATTCCCGTAACTAAGGATTGGAATATAAAAGTAAAAATTTCATCTGCTGTTGCGGAAGATTTTTTAGACAGTGCATTAGGAAAATCGGAAAAAGAATTTAATCTAAAAACTTTAACAGAGATAGAAGCAAGAATAATACAATCGCTGACAACATTTATATATTCGAATATTGAAAATCACATCAACAAATCCGAAATAAATAAAACGGCAATACAAAACAATAAAGATTTGAATTTCACATTTTTCATCGGTTACAACAAAAATCACATAGGAAAAATAATAATAACAATACCAAGCAGTATTATTAAAGAGCAAAAAACAGCGGAATTTAAGGAAAAATTCAGCATATCTGATTTTAAAAATACCATTGCAACAATAAAAATAAAAGCAGGAAAATCCAAAATAGCTTTAAATGAAATAAAATCAATGGAAGCAGGTGATATAATACTGCTTGAAGACAGCAATATAAACTATATGACGGCAGCATGGAGCAATTGTGAAGCAAAATTTAAGGTTAATCCAAATCCGTCAATAATAATAAGCATTGATAAAAACGGAGGCAGTGAAATGGAAGAAGAAACAACGGTAAAACCTCAAAATATGTGGGATTCAATACTTGTTGACATAACGGCGGAATTTGATAATGTAAAAATGACCTTAGGAGAATTAAAGCAGATATCAGAGGGGCTTGTTATAGATGTAGGCTCTGTTTACGACAATAAAATCAAACTGCGTGTGGAAAATCAAATAGTTGCAACAGGCGAGCTTGTAATATTAAATGACAGATACGGGGTAAGAATAGATAACGTAAAGAAGACAAAGGAAACTCCCGTAAATAAAACAGAAAATAAGGTTAAAAGCGAGGTGCAGCAACCCGCTCAAAAAACTGCAGCAGCAAAACCCGCACGAAAAGCAGCTGCTCCTAAAGCAGCACCGGCGCAAAAACCTCAAACAGCGCCTAAGGAAAATGAAAACTTTGACTACAGTGATTTTGAAATAGAAGACGAAAGTATATAAAGGGATAAAATGAACGGTTATATTATAAATTTTGCTACATATACATTTGCAATGATAGGGTTCATTGTAATAGTGTTATACGTTTATAAAAAGTCCGTATGTATGCCCAATAACTTAAACAACCCCTATTTAAAAGTTGAAAATATGATTAAATTATCACCCGCAAAAAGCGTTTATATAATAAAAGCAGGATATGAAAGATTTTTAGTGGCAGGCGACAATTCATCCACAACAATGCTTGCCAAACTTGAGGCTGAAAATATTGATACAACAGAGCCTCCAAAACCAATAAATATAGAGACATTAAAAGAAAAATTTAAGATAAATCGAGGTTAAAATGGATGCAGTATTAAAAGATTTAAGTCCCGTTTTACAATTATTAGCAGTAATGGCAATGTTCTCAATGCTGCCGTTTATGTTTGTTTGTATGACGAGTTTTTTAAGATACGCAATAGTCTTCGGGTTTTTAAAACAGGCGCTCGGAGCTCAGCAAATTCCGCCCGCAATAATTTTGGTCGGATTATCGATAATATTGACATTTTATACAATGGGCCCCGTTTTTCAGCAAATGTATGAAGTAGGCTCTAAACCATATCAAGAGTCGGGTTCTATGGTTTTAGCCATTAGTGAGGGTTCTAAACCGTTAAAAGAATTTATGCTTAAACAAACAAGAGATAAGGATTTGGCATTTTTTGTTCAGCTCTCAAGAAAAGAAGCACCTGCTTCGGTTGAGGATTTAACTATATGGGAAGTTGCTCCCGCTTACATTTTAAGCGAATTAAAAACAGCTTTTGAAATAAGTTTTATTATATTTATACCGTTTATAGTTCTGGATTTAGTTGTGGCAAATGTACTTCTGGCTTTAGGTATGTTCATGCTGTCGCCTACAATTATATCTCTGCCGTTCAAACTGCTGATATTTATAGCGGTTGACGGCTGGTCGTTAATTGTTAACGGGCTTGTGGGCAGTTTTAATTAAGGAATAAAACATGGAAATTTTAATGGAATATTTTACAAAAGGACTTATAACAATGCTTATGATAGCAATGCCGTGCGTACTTACTGCGGCGGCAATAGGTCTTGTTGTAGGTATTTTACAAGCGGTAACACAAGTTCAAGAACAGACCATTGCCGCCGCTCCTAAAATTTTTGCGGTATTCTTAGTAATAATCCTGCTTGGCACGGGGTATTTAAAACTCTTAACCAACTTATTTAATGAGGG
>CANQZO010000152.1 GCA_947628355.1 Candidatus Gastranaerophilales bacterium
CTATATGTGTATTATTTTTTTTGATTTTTTAATGCTTTTTTCATTTCCGCTCTTGGTATTATAACACGATAAGCGTATTGTCTTTAAATTTATAAATTAATATAATATTTCTATGAAAAAGTTTGTTATTATTTTAATAGTCATATTTTCAGTATTTTTAAGTATATTTTTTTATAAACGTAATAATGAAATATGCGGATATAAAAAATATGAAACAGTAACTTTAGATGAGTTTCTTTATTCACAAGAAGCTCCCGAAAATTGGAAACACTTAAGTAAAAATTCTAAAGGTGATGTTATTTATAATGATAAAGTTATTATTACGGAAGATAAAAAAACAATTAATGATAAAACAGCTGTTGACTCTGTTTTATTATTAAAAATATTGGTAATAGCTGATGGAGCTGTTCCTAAAGAAAATTGTGATGAAAGTGATACCATTACTAATGGTATTTTAGGCTGTTATATATATGGAGATGAAAGTTAAAACTTTATTCGTCATCAGGTGTAAGGAATAAATTTCTTTCTTTAATCCTTCGATTATAAAGACCTTGACTAAATACTTTTACAGAAATAATTTTGCCATTAACTTCCTTTTTTTGTGTTACTTTATTGTATAATAACATAGCATCTGCAGCCCCTTTTTTATCCCCTTTCTTGATTTACATTATCTTGTTTTTTTAACAAAACATCTTTATATTTTTATTATATATTATTTTTTAATTTTATCAATCGAGAAGATATAATAATATAAAAATTTAATTTTACAACATGATGTAATCATGCGTTAATACATGATTTCAGCCGTATGTTAATAATTGTTAAATCCTTTTAATTCCAAATATCGGGAGTTGCAAGCGTTAGGGCTGTTATATTATTGTAACCGTTAGTCTTTAACAGTTTTATTATTTCTTCAAGGGTTATTCCTGTTGAAGTTATATCATCTATTATCAACAAAGGAGTTGATTTATCGGGTGCATTTTCATGATTTAATTCAAACGCATTTTTTATATTTTTAATTCTTTCACTTTTATGCAATTTGTATTGCTTTTGAGTATCTTTTGTTCTTATTATAAAATTTTTATTGACCTTAAAGCCTGTCAAAACGGAAAATTCATCGGCGGTTAAATCCATGTGATTATATTTGCGTTCTTTTTTCCTTAATTTATGGATTGGAACAGGCAGAATAAGGAAATCCTGCGATAAATCCAGCTGTTTAAAATAATCAAACATAATTTGCGCCTGAGCCTGCGCTAAATATTTTTTATTATAATATTTAAAATCTTTAACAAGTCTTTTTATAATATCGTCATAAATTGTACAGGCATATACATTTACATCTTCTAATTTTCTAAAAACTCCCTTGGGCATAAATCGGATTTTTTTATAACATTTATTGCAGATAATTTTATCATCCTTTGTTGAACGGCAAAAATAGCAACGGCGGATATATATTAAGTTTAGTAGTTTTTCCAAAATCTTTATCATATAATCAAATTATATTAGATAATCGGGAATAATAAAATGGATTTACATATATTTATAAGTGCAGTAATAATGATATTCTTAATAAGTTTATTGATATTAGTGCATGAAGCAGGACATTTTCTTGCAGCAAAATTGGTTGGGGTTAGGGTTGATAAATTCGGTTTCGGGCTGCCTGTCGGGCCTACTTTGTTTTCAAAAAAGGTAGGTGAAACGGAAATTTTAATTCATGCGTTTTTACTGGGCGGTTATGTATCTTTTCCAGATGATGAACAGGATTGCGACTTGCCTATGGACTCACCTCTCAGATTTTGCAACAAAACCACAGGGCAAAGAGCTTTTGTTATTTCGGCAGGGGTAATATGTAATGTTATTCTTGCTTATATTTTAATATTTTTCACGGGATTAATATGGAAACATTTGCCCGAAAATACTTTTACTGTTCGCTTTGAAAAATTTACTCCGTCTGCTGTTGAATCAATAAAAACTTCAGGCATTCAAAAAGGGGATATTATTTATTCAATTAATGGATTAAGAGTTAATTATCCCATTGCGTTAAATAAATTTTTCAATTATTCAAAAGAGTTTGACGGATTTATTAATCCTCAAACGGCAGAAAAAAAACTTGATGAATTAATTAAATTAAATCCTCAATATAAGGCGGATGATATTGTAAAATCGGGAAGTACAATAAAATTACCCGTATTCACTGATGAAGAACCTATAAATTTAACATTAGATAATATTTTGGGAATAGGAAAATATAAAACTGACGAAATCGCACTTTCTGACTCTCAAAAAGAACTTCGCGATAAAATTAATTATAACGGCAGTTATAAATTAGAGGCTGATACCGCTTTGAGTGATATAGCAAAAGCAATATCCGATACGAAAAAGCCCGTTTCAATAGTAGTATTAAGAAATAATGAACAAATTAAATTAAAGCCCGTGTACTCCTCTCGCGAGGGCATACTCGGCATTGAGCAGTCATACAGTGAAAATTATGCAAAAACCGATAATCTTATATCGGTAATAAAAGGAACAAATAAATATGTAAATTACAATATGGGATTTATGGTTTATACATTAGGGAAATTATTTACGGGTAATATCCCTATGAGTGAAATGAACGGTATAATTGCAATAACTAAAATAGGTACAGAACTTATTGCTTATAAAGGTTTATTTGAGGGAATACTTTTAACCGCAATGATTTCGTTAAACCTTGCATTAATAAATATACTCCCTATACCTGCTTTAGACGGCGGACATTTATTGTTTTTAATAATAGAAAAAGTAACAGGCAGACCTGTCAGCAAAAAATTTGTTGAAGTTTTAAGCAATTTCTTTTTCTATTTATTGATAGTATTAATGGTATTTATTGTATATAATGATATACACGGATGGATTATAGGAAAATTCTAAAATGGCAGGTCATTTATATATAATATCAGGGTGTTCGGGTGTAGGAAAAGGAACTTTATTAAAAAAGTTTCTTGAAAATAATCCGCAGATAATATTATCAGTATCAGCGACAACACGTCAACCCCGTATAGGTGAAATAAACGGTGTAAATTATTTTTTTGTAAGTGAAGAAGAATTTGAAGCGTCGGTTAAAAATGATGAATTTCTTGAATGGGCGCGTTTTAGCGGTAATTATTACGGGACAAAAAAAAGTTTTGTTGAAAAGACTCTGGCAAAAGGTATTGATTTAATACTTGAAATTGATGTTCAGGGTGCAAAGCAGGTAAAAGAAAAAATGAAAGAAGCCGTCAGTATATTTATTATGCCGCCCTCAATAGAGATTTTGGAAGAACGGCTTAGAGGCAGACATACCGAGGATGAAGAAACAATAAAAAAACGCTTAAGTGAAGCTCAAAGAGAAATACAAGCAGGTGAATTATTTGATTATAAAATAGTTAATGATAATCTTGATGAAGCACTTAGTCGCTTGCAGGAAGTATTTGATAAGAAAAAAGGCTTATAATGTTAACGGGTAAAAAAATTTTATTGGGAATAACGGGAGCTATCGCAGCATATAAAATATGCGAGCTTATAAGGTTATTTAAGAAAAACGGCGCGCAAGTGCAGGTTGTAGTTACTCCAAACGCTTTGAATTTTGTTACAAAAACTACACTTGAAACCTTGAGCCAAAACCCGTTATATGTTGAACAATTTGAAATAAAAGATTATAAACCCGAACACATTGCATTATGTGATGACAGTGATATTTTTGTCATTGCGCCAATAAGCGCTAATACAATTGCAAAACTTACCCATGGGATTTGTGATAATCTTTTAACTTCAATATATTGCGCGTATAAAAAACCTGTAATTATTGCACCTTGCATGAATACGGGCATGTGGGAAAATCCTGCCGTGCAAAAGAATATAGAAACTCTTAAATCGCGCGGAGTAAAAATAGTAGAACCCGAAACGGGTTATCTTGCCTGCGGAGCAGAGGGAAAAGGCAGATTAGCGGATATTAATATAATATTTGAAACTGCAAAACAAATTTTATTGCCCGAACAAATACTAAAAGGTAAGAGAGTTATCGTAACAGCAGGCGGAACAAAAGAAGATATTGATATTGCAAGATATATAGGCAACAACAGCTCGGGGAAAATGGGTATAGCTCTTGCAGACAGCGCAAATTCGCTCGGGGCTGATGTTGTTTTAATTTCAACGGTTGAAGCAAAAAGAAACTATCGGGTTATAAATGTTAAAAGTGCGGATGAAATGTATAACGCCGTAAAATCGGAATTCATAAATGCTGATATACTGGCAATGGCAGCGGCTGTCAGTGATTACAGAGTAAAAAATAAAATCGGCGGAAAAATAAAAAAAACAGGCGCAGGTTTAACTTTGGAACTTGTTGAAAATCCCGATATTTTGCGTGAAATGTGCGCAATAAAGGAATCCAATCAAACTGTTATAGGATTTTGCGCCGAAAGCGACAATTTAATTGAAAATGCAAAAGGAAAAATTAAAAATAAAGGCTGCGACTACATTTGCGCTAATGATGTATCTCAAAAAGATATAGGCTTCTCGTCAAATTACAATGAATTGTATATAATAAATAAAGACAATAAAATTTATCATATTGATAAAACAGATAAAAATAAAGCAGCATACGAGATTTGGAAATATATTTATGGAAAACATTACTAAAATAATAAAAAAAATAGAAGAATTTGCCCCCTTATCCACATGCCAGAAATGGGATAACTCGGGCTGGCAGATAAATTTA
>CANQZO010000153.1 GCA_947628355.1 Candidatus Gastranaerophilales bacterium
AGGACTGCAGCAGCAGGGAATTACAGAATTCTGTGCAAAAACTATTTCATGCAGTAAATATTCACAACAAGTAAATTCCATTATCTGCTTATCCTCGGTATTGTATATTTATCTTTAACAAATGACCATAACCAATCTTTTTCGACACCTTCAAAATCTATTTTTATGATTTTGTCATTGTATAATTCATCAAAAAAGTAATTAATTATTTTTTTTACGTTAGTATGCTTTTGTGTATCGTATTTATTTTTATCTATCCATTCATGTTCAACATCAATTCTTACATATTCACATCCTGCCTGTCTTACTTTCTTTATAAATGCCTGTGCCTCTTTTATGGTATCATTTATATTAGGTATGATTATGTATTTTAACTCTACATAAGTATTATCAGCTTTATATTTTTTTGTAACTTTAATATATTTTTTTATATTTTTCCATACATCGTCATAGGCTTTAACCCTTTTAACTTTTTCAAAGGTTTCTTTTGTGCCTGCATCAACCGAAATTTTTAATATGTTATTTCTTACTTTTAAAGTCTGAGCGATAAGTTCCGAATACTTTATTCCTGATGATAACATTAATAATTCGCATTTTAAACTTAATGCCCAATACAGCATGTATGCCAGTTCTTTTTTGGGGTATTCACTGCATTCTCCGCCGCATAATAATACTCTGCAATTTTCCTCAATTAAATCATTATCTTTTAAATAATCTAAAATAGGCATTATATCATAAGAACTCTGTTTATTAAGATAACTTCTCCTTTGAGAGTCTCCATAGCTGGAGGGCTCGCAATAAATACAATTACAAGAGCAATAAATGCGGTGTGAAATAATTAATGTTGTTAATTTAAAGTTTTCATTTTCGGCTTCACTGTTTTCATATATAGTGCATCCGTTGTAGCAGGGCGGTTTTTCTCCGGTTATAAATTTATTTATATAGTCTTCTCTTACTTCAAGGTACTTTTTTATGCCCTCTATTGTTCCTGTATAATTTTTTGAAAATAAATTATTTTTTTCTATTGAAAACGAACAACAAGGTCTTATTGCATCATGATAGAATGCAATTTGATTAAGTAAAAATCTGCAACATTCTTTTGTCATGTTATAATCCTTTATTGCCCGCTTTAATTATATTTGATAAACAATTATTTATCTTAACTGCTTTTCAAACCAATCATGTGCGTCACCAAAGAATACTCCCTTTGACTGTAATGATTTAAAGTATTTTATCGCTTCTTTTAATTCGGGTGAAATCGGTTTATCCTGATTTTCTCCGTACCAGTCATATTCAATGGCAATTTCTATATGTTTACAGCCGATTTTAAAACATTTATCCGTAAATGCTTTTATTTCTTTCATACTGTCATTAACTCCGGGGATTATAATATACTTTATCTGGACACGCCCTTTTGGATTATCTTTTGTTGCTTTTATATATTTTTCAAGATTTTTCCAAACAATATCAAATCCTTTGACTCTTTTTATTTTTTCAAAAGTTTCTTTTGTACCGGCATCAACTGACACTTTTAATTCGCTCGGGGCTACTGATATTGTTTTTTCTATGCTGTCACTGTATATTATTGCGTTAGTTAAAAATACAATTTGTACATTGGTTAATAAACCTATATATGATAAATATTCTAATTCTCCTTCGGGAAATTCAGTAGGTTCACCTCCGCCAATAATATATATACAATCTTTTAAAATTAAATTTTCATCATATAACGCTTTTATAACCGGTTTTACATCCCAGCATTCACGAGTGTTTAATTGACGTTTTACTTCGGGATCTCCTTTTGATTGAACGCAATAAAAACAATCACAGCTGCATTTTGTCCTTGATGATATTGATATGAACTTAAATCCTATTTGTTCATCCCATTCTCTTTCTTCTACATAAGAGCAATTTTGGCAGGGCGCGGGTATATTTCCGCTTTTAAACATTTCTAAATAATATGAACGTCTTTTTTTATAGTCCTCTATATCTATTAATTGTCCGTTATAATCATTTAAGTATTGCAATTTATTGTCATAAGGAGAACAGCAAAAATTTATATTATCCGGATTAATGGCTAATTTATGCAATAGTGCATCACAACATTTATAACTCATATCTTTACCTTCTTTTTATTACATATAAAATTTATCATGCTTTATTATAATTGTAAAATATAAATTAGTATTGATTTTATAACTCTATTTGTATAAGATAAATTAGTAAATTAGAGGAAGAATTATATGGAATTTTTTAAAAAATTATTTGGTGCAAAACAGGAAACTAATGCCGCAAAATTAGCATTAGACGGTGAAGTTTTAAGAATAAAGGGCGAATTTAAAAAGGCTTTAAATAATTTTAATAAGGCTATAGACTCAGAGCCTGATAATGATATGTTTTATTATTCCAGAAGTTCCGTAAAACTTGCTCTTAAAGATATTAAAGGCGCTTTATCAGATATAGAAAAAGCTATCTCTTTAAAACCTTCTGTTAATGCTTATAAAAATTTAAAAGAAAAATTGCAGGGAATTCAATAAATAATGAAATATAAACAAAATATTATTTATTATATAAACTTATTGGTTTGTATATTTATTTTTATAATGCTTGTTTATTGGCAAAAGGATATTTGTTTAATCAGGCATGATTTTTTTCTACCCTTTAAAGCTGACCCGAATGAATGGTTTACCGGAAGAATACCTGCCTCTTTATTGAATTTTTTTACAGTTTATTACCTGCCTAAAATTTTATCAATACATGCTAATGATTTTTTATGTGGTTTTGTTTCGTTAATCAAAGCAATACCGCTTCTCCTTATAGGAATAACCGCTGTTAAATGTTTTTTTATTAAGTCAGAGTTTATAAATTTTCTTAAAAAACCAGAATGCACACTTATAATGATATTTTATTTATTATTTCTTTTTTATGGAAATATAAATTATCCCCTATATCTATTTAATATAAAAGAAACAACCGTATTTTACGAATATAGTTTTGGAGTTATATTTTATTTTTTATTTTATTATCTGCTTTTAAGGTTCATTGTTGATGAAAATTATTATAATACTCTTAATAAAAATTCAAAAATTTTAATGTATTTAATTTGTTTTTTATGCGGATTTTGGAATGAACATATTAACTGTGCTGTTTTCTACAGTCTTATTTCTATTTTTGTATTGTTTTTAATATTTAATAAAGAAAAAATTAAAAAAAAAGATTTATTGCATTTAATTATTCCCTTCTTTATCGGTTTTAGTATGTTTTATATCAGTTCTGATTATGTTTTATCCGGATTTAATGAAACTGCAGGTCATGATATTGGTGTTAAACATAATCTTAATGTTATACACACTTATTTAAGTGAGTTTAACCATGGCTATTTTAATTATATGTTTAATATGGATAAGTTTACTTATTTATTTATATTGATTTTTTCTGTTTTTGTTTTTGCCGAAAAAACAAAACAGTCTAAAAGTATTTTAATTACTTGCTTTTCTATATTAATCGGACATCTTATTACCTGTTATTCGTATGTGATTTTTATTGAAAAAATTTATACAAGAGAGCCATTAATAATTTTCCATAGTTTAATTTTAGCTTTCATATTAATTATATTGTTAGGTGAGTTATATAATTCTAATAAATCAAAAATTATAAAATCCGTTATTATTATTTTTTTGATTTGTATTACGTTTATTTATGGCAGAATCGTTGTAAATAATTATTCGTATATTATTAATAAAAATTCATACACTAAACAATGTTTATATAAATTGGATGAAATTAATCTGATTTATAATATATTAGGTGAAAGTGCCATATTACCTGTTTCAATTTTTTATGATGATATTTATAAATCTACAAAAATTTTTATTTTTCAAGATGATATACAAAATTATTCCGGTGAAAATTATAAAAAATATTTATTAAATCGTTATTTTAGCGAGTTTTATACAGGTTATAATGTTTATTTTAATAAATTATATGATAAAGATTTAATAGGCTTTTATGTTGTAGATGATGAAACTGCTTACAAAGAATTGCAAAAAAGAAAAGATATTATAAATAATTTTTTACCTTATTATAACCGTAATAGCAGTAATAAATTAAATTTTAACGATTTATTTAAATATAAAGATATAAGTATAAATTTTCAAAAAATAAACTTAATTAAGGAAACTGATGAAAATAAATATCTTTTGTTAAAGGCAAAAGCCTTTTTAGAATATAAAAACCATAATTATCCCTCGGCAATTCTTCTATATAAAGAATATTTAACAAAATATCCGGATGATTATGATACTTTAATTAATCTTGGGCAAATTTATATGAATATGGAAAATTTGCAAGAGGCTGAAAAGTTATATAAAATATTACATAACAAAGATAGTCATAATGTAGATTTTCTGTTAAGATTATTTTTATTAAATTTTAAAACCAAAAAAGATTATGAAACAATGAAGAGTTATCTAACTGAAATAAAAAAAGAATTTGATACAAATACTATAAATGGTTTTAGATACAAAAAGAAATTAGAAAGAATAAAATTATAGGAGATTTGATAGTGTCATCATCGGAAATATGTCAAAGACCGTTTAGTGAAATAGAAATTGATACAAATGGTGATGTTCATACATGTTGTCCCAGTTATTTGAGAAATTATCCTATTGGAAATATTTTTAAAGTAAATTCATTTGATGAAATATGGTATGGGGATAAAGCCGTTAATTTTA
>CANQZO010000154.1 GCA_947628355.1 Candidatus Gastranaerophilales bacterium
CTTACCTGTCCTGACTGCAGTGCGTCTTTTAATGCAGCCTCATCAATTATTCCGCCTCTTGCACAGTTTATTATTCTTACACCTTTTTTCATTCTGTTTAGTGTATTTTTATTTATAAGTGCTGTTGTTTCTTTTGTTTTAGGTGTATGTATAGTAATATAATCGCATTGACCCCAGAATTCATCAAGGCTTGTTATATATTTTGCTCCGATTTTTTCAACGGCTTCTTTTGTTGTGTATGGGTCTGAAACAATAACTTTCATCCCCATTGCAATAGCTGCGTTAGCTACGTGCTGACCGATTTTTCCAAAACCTATAATGCCTAATGTCTTACCGAAAACTTCAACTCCGGTAAATTTAGAACGCTCCCATTTACCTTCTTTTGTTGACATAACGGCAGCAGGTATATTCCTTGACATAGCAAGCATCATTGCTAAAGTGTGTTCTGCTGCGGCATTTGTATTTCCGTCGGGTGAGTTTACCACTATTATTCCGTTTTGTGTGGCTGATTCTATATCAACATTATCTACACCAACGCCTGCTCTGCCTACTATTTTTAAATTTTTCCCCGCTTCAAGTATCTTTTTTGTTACTTTTGTTTGGCTTCTAATCATTAATGCGTCATAATCTTGTATTTTTTGAGCAAGCTCATCTTCGCTCATTGTCGGCAGAAAATCTACCTCGGCAATGCCGTCTAAAATTTTGCCCGCAGCTTCATTTATTTTATCAGTTATTAATACTTTCATTTTAACCTCTGTTTAATTCTTTTATAAGTGCCGCAACTCCTGCGCCTAATTCAAATTTATGCCCGAGTTTATGCATTGTTGCTTCTAATGAGCCGATTGCCGTTATTGCGTCACGCTCTGATACATAGCCTAATGTACCCATTCTGAATATTTTATCTTTCAGCGCATTTTGCCCGTTTGCAACAACTATATCATAGTCATTTTTTAATACTTTTCTGATGTCGGGAACACTTATGCTGTCGGGCGGAAGTATTGCAGTTATTGATGTAGATGCAATAGAATCATCTTCTACAAATAGTTTTAACCCTATTGCTCTTATTGCACATCTAAGCGCCTTTGCAATTTTTGTGTGACGGTTAATTATATTTTCAAGCCCCTCGTCTTTCATCATTTCTAACGCAACTTTTAATCCGCAGATTAAACTTACGTTAGGTGTAAATGCCGTTGAATTTTCCAAAACGGATTTTCTGTTTGTTGTCCAGTTAAAATAAAAATCAGGATGTTTGCATTGTTTATGAACTTCCCACGCCCTTTCATTTGCAACAAGGAATGAAAGTCCGGGCGGTATCATAAATCCTTTCTGAGAACCCGATATTAAAACATCAATACCCCATTCATCCGGTTTACATTCCATTGCGCCTAAAGATGTTACACCGTCTACAACGGAAAGCGCTCCGTGTTCTCTTATTATTTTTACAAGCGTTTTTACGTCGTTAGTTACACCTGTTGATGTTTCGTTTTGAGTAAGTGTAACTATTTTTATTTTCTTTTCCGTATCTTGATTAAGTTTAGCTCTTAAATCTTCGGGATTTATAGCATGTCCTGCTTCAACTTCAATTTTATCAACATCAGCACCAAGCCCTGCAGCTATTTTAGCCCAGCGAGAACCAAAATTACCAATGACTAAAGAAAGAACCTTATCTCCCTCATTTATTAAATTGGAAAGGGCTGCGTCCATTGCGCCCGTTCCGCTTGCAGTATATACTATTACGTCATTTTTTGTTTGAAATACATATTTTAAATCTCTGTAAACAGCCTCAAGAATTTTAGAAAATTCGCTGCTTCTGTGTCCCATTGGATGTTTCGCGGTTTCTAAGAGTACTCTTTCCGGAACGGGTGTAGGTCCCGGTATCATTAAAAATGTTTTATCTTTCATCTGTTTATCTCTCCCTTTTCTTCTTTATTGTTGCACAAATCAGCCTTGATTTTAAGTAAATGTTAAATTTGTTAATAATTATTTCTTATTGGTAAATTTCATCAAGCTAATTGTTTTTATATATATAAGGTAAATTATATAAGTAAGGCGAAGTATGGCAAACGGTGTTTCATGTGCATTTTTTGCGGCAAGAAATATTGTAAACGGTACGAAAGAAAAAAATGTATTTAAAGAAGGTATCGGAGTAGCTCAGACCATAAGAACGGCTGATGCTGCAGCTTCTGTTGCCGTAAAATCGGCGCCGTTAAAAAAAGTTATTTCGGGAAGCGCTAAATTTTGCAGGGCTATTTTATACCCGCTTATTTGGGTTTCTGCGTTATTTAATACAATAAAATCAAAAGATAAGGTTAAAACAGGTGTATCACAATCCGCCGCAATCGGCACTATGTATACGTTTGAAAAATTAGTTGATAAACATGTCATTCAAAATATCGAAAAAAATCATGCTTCTGAATTTAAAGCAAATAAAAAAACAGCAATTTTATGGTATATAGCAAGAGGTTTAATATTTGCAGCTACTTCTATGACAGGCTATACTTTAGGCTCAAAAATCGGAGGTGCTTCTGTCGACGCTATTCGAGGCAAGTCTGATAACAAGAATAAAGATACATTTGTATCAATGCCAAAAATTGATAACGCTGATGTCTTTGATGAAATACTATTAAAGTAGTATTGCAAGTATCATTAAAAGAATACCGCCAAGCTGAGTCGCAGCCGCAAGATTTTGCATTTTCCTGTTATTTTCGTATTTATAACTGTTTTTCTTTGCGTCATAAGCTACCATAATTCTTTGGAGT
Source organism: Candidatus Gastranaerophilales bacterium (assembly GCA_947628355.1). Classification (GTDB taxonomy): domain Bacteria; phylum Cyanobacteriota; class Vampirovibrionia; order Gastranaerophilales; family Gastranaerophilaceae; genus Avigastranaerophilus. The sequence goes on from CANQZO010000154.1 coordinate 2,760, forward strand.
CTTGTTATATCAGTATCAGTTGCAAATGAACGCTTGAATAATTTTTGTTCAAGTCTGTTTAACCTGTTTGCAGTATTATCATTTGAATAATCGTTATTTAATAAATCCTGTTCTAATACTGCCAGTTGAAAAGGAACTGAATTGTCATTTACAGGTTCAAGTCCGCTGGATCGGTAGTAGTTATCTAAATCTTCACTTGTAAAATCAGCGCTTTTGGGCTGTCTTTTGGAGGAATTTTTAGGACGGATTACTGCTGAGAGTTTATCTACTCTGTCATTTAACGCTTCATCACTTGTTTTATTAAATACTTGCTGTTCTAATCTGTTTAAACGTGAATATATATTTTCGTTTTTATATGTAGTTTTAAATAGTTCCTGCTCCATTTTGTCAACTATGGGATAGTCAACGGTTGCATCTTCTTTTACGCTCATTACTTCACGTTCGCGAGCTTTCTTTTCCTCTTTTTGAGCTTTTATTTGCTGCTGTTTCTCCTGCTCTGCTTGCTGAATAGCTTTTTCTTCAGCAGTTACATACCCGATATCATTTTGTATGTTTTCAAGACGCTTTGCGCTGCTTCCGCTTTTCTTTGCTCCGTAAAGGTATTCTTCTATTTTTTCCAATCTTTTTGTTTCATTTTCATTAGGATTGTCATAACCGAATATACTTGTTTCAATTGCACTTAAATTCGGATTTGGAACTGCTTTTGCATTTTTGTGTCCCGCAGCAAGTCCTGCAGTTTGTATTATTAATATTAAAAGTATTGTTACTATCACTCGTTTCATAATTTTTTCTCTACACTGAGAATATATACCAGACTTTATTATTAAATGACATTATCCAATAAATTGCAAAAATTTCTGCGATGAACGGTAAAATTATCAGCATAAAAGACCTTGCTAATGTTATTTTATATACTGCTCTAAGCGCTAAGACATATAAAATTATTATCCATAAGTATAACAAAAACTCAATTGAGGCTCCAAAAAAATAACCGATTTGTCCTATTTTTTTTACAAGTTCTAAAGGAGCAAAAAAGATAAACGGAATTCCCGCAAATGCAGTAAAGAAAAGTATTTCTTTTAATTTTCCGCCCCTGTCAAATATTTTTGCGGTGTATTCAAAAAATAACCCCGTTAAGAACCACATTGAAAGCGTTATTAAAACTGAAAACGGTACGGTGAATAATAATGAATAAGATATTTCACCTGTGAATACCGAAGTTATAAGAGTCATAAAAGCAGAAAGAAATATAATGGTACCCGCAGCTAACCTCGTTGATGTTATTATATTTTCACTGTTAAAAAATTCTTTAGGTGAAAATATTACATTATATATGTTTTCAAAAAAATCGTTTATTGTTATTCCCATAAATACAGAGGCCTTTTACTTAATATCATACTTAATGGCATAAAATCAGTCAATTTTATGTTACTCTTAGCACCATATTCGCTTATATCCGAGAAATAATCTCCAAGAGTGGTTTTTCTGTTGTAATTAACTAATTTTACTTTTAATTTATTATTAAATTTTTGCTGTGCCATTATTTCGATTACTGATTTTGCGGTATCCATATCACCGATTATATCAACAAAACCGAGGGCTTTTGCTTTTTTACCCGTGAAAACTCTGCCGTCAGCGTAACGTTTTAGATTATCACTTGTAAGTTTGCTTGTTTCAATTTGATAATTATCATTTCTGTCAATCCTGCCGCGTTTTATTGCAGTTAAAAATTGGTAATACGAGTCGTTTATGACTTCCTGCATCATGTTTCGTTCTTCTTGAGTCATTTCGCGCATGCCTGAACCTATATCTTTAAATTTACCGCTCTTTATTACAACGGGATTTATTGCCAGTTTTTGCTGAAGTAGATTATGGTAATCCATAAAAGACATTATTACACCGATACTGCCCGTTAACGAACCCTCTTGAGCTATTATTCTGTCTGCAGCGCAGGCAATATAATATCCTC
>CANQZO010000155.1 GCA_947628355.1 Candidatus Gastranaerophilales bacterium
TTGATGATGAACAAATAGATAATATGTCTATTAATGATATTAATGAACTTTTTGAAGATGTTATTGAAATACCTGATGAATATAAATTTCTTGCGGTTTCACATAGTAATCGTTATTATATGACCGCCGATACAAAGTTTGGCCCTTGTTTATGATTAACTTATTTATAACCTCAAAAACATATAATATTAATAATGTATCATACAGCTTTATTTGCGATGAAAAAAATCATATTGAATATGTACTTAAAGGCAAATTGTCTAATCTTTGGAAATTTATTATTAATACAAAAGATTATGATTTAATCCGCCAATATGCCGTTAATAATCACCTTGATAATATCCTTGATGACTTTTTGTTTCAATTAAAACAAAAAGAATTAATTTCTGCTGATTGTAAATTACCTCCTAAAAACTCTCTTAATTTAATTCCTGCTATTAGTTTTAATAGTAAAAATTATCCATATTACATTAAATCTAAAGATAATTTTTTGTTGAAACATAATTTTATTCAAACTCTCCAGCTTGTTTTAAACTATAAATGCAGCCTTAACTGCAGGCACTGCTGTAATCCTAAAAATATGGATGATTATTTTATATCCTTTGAACAGGCTAAAAATATTATTGATGAGGCTGTTGATCTCGGTGTCAGCGAAGTTCTGCTTACGGGCGGTGAATGTACTTTAAATAAAGACTTTTTAAATATTGCTAAATACATTAAAAGTAAGCACTTAAAATTATTTATTTTTTCTAACGGGCAAATTTTTTATGATAATAAAGACTTGCAAAATGAAATTATAAATCTTTACCCCTCCTCTGTTCAATTGTCTTTATACAGTGTAAATCCCCAAGTCCACGATAATATGACAACAGTTTCAGGCTCTCATCATAAAACTTTGTCTGTTTTAAAGAAATTTAAACAAGCAGGTTTAACTGTAGGTATCTTAAATTTTCAATCCTCATACAATAAAAACAGTTATAACGACTTAATGACAATGGCTGAGTCTTTAAATATCGGTTATTATGACGCATGCTGTTTTATATATAATCCTGATAACAACAACCTTGATGCCGCACTCTCCGAAGATGATATAGTTAAATATTATACAGGGCGTTATCCGACTTTTTTGGATTTAGAGCATAAATACAAAAAATTTAAAAAAACTGATAAAAAAATCTGCAAGGCAGGTTACTCTCAAATTTGTATTGAACCTGATTTAAGTATTACTCCCTGCATGTATTCTAAATATACCTTTGGTAACTTAAAAAATACAACTTTAAAAGAAGTTAAAGAAAATGTTTTACCCGAATTTCAAAAACTTTATACTACTCAAAATTTAAAAGAATGTTTTAAATATGACTATTGCCAATACTGCTCTTACTGTTTAGTTAATACCTGCTTTAACAGCGGGTTTTTAAAAAAGGAAGAAATACTCTGCCGTAATGCAAGAGCGGTTCAAAAAACTTTTTTATTACATCAACAGTTGAAAAAATCTTAATCAAATAATATAATCAATATATAGATTATATTTAACGGGTGAAAAATGGCTAAAGAATTAGATACTGTTCCTATAGAGGTTATTATATTAACCGCAGACCATGAAATAAAAGGTACTGTTCACGTTTCAAAATATACAAAAACAAACCGTGAGTTAACCGATTTATTAAACGATAAAGAAAAACGTTTTCTTGCCGTTACAAATGCCGAAATAATCGCAAGAAATTCTAATACACCGCCAAGACGTTATAATTTTCTTGAAATTCATATTGACAGCATTATGCTTGTACACCCATCCAGTCAAGTAGTATTTAGAGAAACAGGCAAAGCTCAGGAAGATATTGCTCGCTTTCGTGAGCTTCGTAAAAAATTAAATCAAACAAAACCTTTTTAATATGCAATCTTATAAAAATATTTTATTAATTAATTTTGGCGGGATTGGAGATGAAATTCTTTTTTCTCCCGTTATTCAGAGTCTGAAAAAAACCTATCCCGAAGCTAAGATAACTTTGTGTTTAGAGGGCAGAAGCAAGGCATTTATTTCACTGACTAATTTAATTGATAACTCTTTTTTTATTAACATTAAAACAAAAAATAAATATTTGGAAATGTTAAAACTGTATTTTAGGGCGCTGACAGGCAGATATGACCTTGTTATCTCCTCAGGCGCAAATCCTTTAATTGCACCATTGTTGTATTTTACGGGAATAAAAACAAGAATAGGTTATAAAACATCCGATTTAAGCAAAAAACTGCTAACTTATGCGGTAGATTTAAACAAAAATCAGTATTCCGCAAATATGTATTTTGACTTGGTTCGTCCTATTATAAACACAGATTTTGAACTTCCCGAAATTAATATTGATGAGGTTAAAAGAGAAGCAAATACTGTTATTATTCACCCCGGAGTAAGTAAAATAAGCGTACAAAAAGGAATTACAAAAATATTCGGAGCTAAAGTCTGGGCAGAGCTTATAAAAAAACTTTTAAATAACGAAAAAAAAGTAATATTAACAGGCGGACCGGACGATGAAGAAGTTATAAATCAACTCCGACAAGAGTTAAAAGATACAGATTTAAGTAATTTTAGCGACATGTACGGTAAAACAAAAAATATGCTTGATTTTGCAAAACTCGTAAAGGGTGCACAAGTTCTTATATGTTCTGATTCAGCCCCCATGCACATAGGTGTTGCTACAAATACAAAAACAATAGCAATATTCGGGCCGACCGATGAAAAAAAATTACTTCCGCAATCTGATAAATTCATTGCAATAACAAGCAATTGCGGCTGCCGTCCATGCCTGTGGGAAAAACGTCAAACAACTTGCAATGAACTAAAATGTTTGAATATTGATACGGATATTATTATATCTTTTATTTAAGTTGCTCCAAAATTTCGCAATAAATTTTATTATTTTTCTTTTTTAAACAATCCAGAAATAAAATTGCTTAAACGCGCAGTTAACGGTAATTTTTTTTGATCCGTTTTTTTAATATCTACAACATCATCTTTAGGAGTACGAATACCATAGACCTCATTAGCATTTAATGCACTGTTTAACTGTTTGTCATTTTTATCTTTAGGAGTACAAATACCATAAACCACTTTAGCATTTAATGCGTCAAAACTAAATCTTTTAGGTTCATTAACATTACTCATAATTTATACCTCATTTTATTCAATATTATAACTGTAATAAAAAAGAATTACGTCATTTTTTTGCAATTCTTTAATACTTTTGCAAAAAGATTAATAAAATTTTACAATAAAAAAAAGGAGTTAATATGATATATAAACCTAAAAGTGCAGTCTGGGAAATAACATTCAGATGTAATGTTAATTGCATACACTGCGGTTCGGATTGCACTAGCGTAGAAAAAGAACATCAATTAACAACAGCTGAATGCTATAAAGTAATTAATGATTTAGCTGAATTAGGATGTAAAACAGTAATTTTATCAGGCGGAGAACCGTTAATGCGTCAAGATATCGGTGCAATAGCTGCCATGATTAGAACCTGCGGAATGCAAGTGGGATTTATATCAAACGGATACTTGGTAAACGAAGAAACAATAAAAATTTTGGATGCTGTAAGACCAATAGCATTTGGAATCAGTATTGATGCGGCAGACGGTTATTTGCATGATTATATAAGAGGCAAAGAAGGTGTTTTTGCTCACGTAGAAAATGCAATCAAATTGCTGAATCAATACAACATTGTTCCCAGTATTGTAACAACAATACACAAATTAAATTTTTCACAACTACCGAAAATAAGGGATTTCTTAATTAAAAACAAAATAAGATACTGGCAAATTCAATATGGTGATAGTATTGGGCGTATGTCTAAAGAAACAATGATTACGGAAGCACAATTCTTTGAAATAGCAAAATTCATACTGGAAACCCGTAAAAAGTACAAAGATAAGTTTGATGAAGTCTCGGGAGCCGACGTAATCGGATATTTGGGCGAAATGGGCAAAGCCGTTCAAGGATATTGGATTGGCTGTCATGCGGGAATTAACAGTATTGGTTTAGGAAGCGACGGAACCGTAAGAGGTTGTTTATCCCTTCAACGTGATGAATATAAGGAAGCTAATGTCAGAGAGCGTTCGCTGAAAGAAATATGGAATGATGAAAATTTATTCGCATATAATCGTAAATTTGATTGTTCAATGCTAACCGGATACTGTAAAACCTGTGTGTATTCTTCAGTATGTAAAGGCGGATGTTTAAGAGCTGCTACGGCAAACGGCGGAAGATGCAACCCTTACTGCTTATATAAATTTGAAAAAGAAGGTTTTTCTAACGAAGAACAGGCTAAAATAAACTTCACAAAAGAAGAACTTTTTAAAATATATAATCCGATAAGACCATTGCCTAAACAATTTATGGAAAATTATTAACGCCAAGCATTTTGTTTGATTTATAATTAAATTATATAAGTCATTAGGAGGAAACAGTGCTGAAAGACAGATATTTTCCGCAGGAAATTGAAAAAAAATGGCAAACCCGCTGGGACGAAACAAAATTAAATAAAGTATATAACGATAAAGATAAAGAAAAATATTACATATTATCAATGCTTCCTTATCCGTCAGGCAAGCTGCACATGGGGCACGTTAGAAACTATACCATATCAGATGTAATTGCACGTTACAAAAGAATGAACGGATATAATGTATTGCATCCTATGGGGTGGGACAGCTTCGG
>CANQZO010000156.1 GCA_947628355.1 Candidatus Gastranaerophilales bacterium
ATGCCATTTTTGTATCAAAAATTTACAATATTATAAATGTAATAATTGTAGAAAAGTTGTAGAAAACTTTTTATAAAGCTGTTTAAAATTGAATATAAAATTAAAAATTTTAATTAATATAAAAGTTTTAAACAAATTTTATACATTAATTGAATTTTTTTTAACAAGTTTTCTACAAAGGTTAAATGTAATAAATACAATAATTTAAAGTATTTTTTAACAGTTTATAAAAATACTTATTACTACTTTTATTTTTTTTAAATAAAAATAAGTAAATAATAATATATATAAAAAATTCAGCGATTTTTTATTTTTCATATATAATAGAAATGTGAAAAAGAAGAATTGAGGAAAAATTATGCTTTTTACAATAGATAAAGATTCTTTATTAAATAAATTAAGAATAGTAGAAAAAGTAACATCACAAAGAGGAAATGTACAACCTGTATTAGCAAATGTGTTATTTGAAGCACAATCAAATACCCTCAATTTAACAGCAACGGATTTGGAAATATCAGTAAAGGCAAATACAACTGCAGCTGTAAAAAAAGAAGGAAAAATAACACTTCCCGCAAAAAAATTACTGGAGATAGCTGCAAAACTTCCCGATAAACCGGTTGAATTTTCACTTAATGAAGATACAAATGTTGTAAGTATAACTTGCGGAAATTCAAAATTTGAAATTATAGGTATTTCTGCTCAGGAATTTCCTAAAATAGAAGACGAAATTGAAGACGGAACACAAATAGAAATAGAACTTGAACCATTATTAAAATCAATAAAAAATACTGTATATGCAGCTGCAAATTATGAAAACAGAAATGTAATATCGGGTGTATTTTGTAATATAAAAGGCACTAAACTTGAAATGGCTGCAACTGACGGTAACAGACTTACAAGAATAATTGAAACAATTAAAAATAAAGATGAAAAAAATGCAAAAATAGTTATTCCGTCTAAAACATTAAATGAATTTGTAAGAATTTGCACTTTTATTGTAGAAGAAAAAGTAATTTTAATAGTTGATAAATCAAGATTAACATTAAAAACAATGAGTTTTTCAATAAATTCAAGGTTAATTGAGGGAGAATATCCTCCTTATGAACAATTAATACCGAAAACAACATCAAATACATCCTCTGTATCAAGAGATGATTTAATAACAGCACTTGACAGAGTTTCAACCATGGTTAATGACAGAACAAGCATAGTTAAATTTGTATTTAATGATAATAAATTATTATTAAAAGCAGAAACACCTAATTCGGGAATGTCGGAAGATGTAATTGATTGTGTATATAAAGGTGATGAACTTGCAATAGCTTTTAATTATAAATATGTATTGGATTCCGTAAAAACAATGGAAGCAAAAAATGTAAATATAGGCTTAAACGGAAGTTTATCAGCAACCGTGTTTAAACCTGAAAGTGAAGAAGATTATATTTGTTTAATAATGCCGATACAATTGAGATAAAAGGTAAAATATGAAAGTCAGTGTAAGAGTTCCGGCAACAACAGCTAATATAGGTCCGGGTTTTGATTGTTTAGGGCTGGCTCTGCCCATATATAATGAAATTACGGTAGAAGAAACAGTAATGCCCGGCAGCGGGATTGAAATAAATGTAATTGAAGATACACAAACTTATGATTTATTATCTGTTCCGAAAGATAAAAATAATATTGTGTATAAAGCTATTGAACTTTTATATAATTTCGTAGGTCAAAGTGTAAGTGATATAAAAATAACAATAAAAACCAATATTCCGGTTACTCGCGGACTTGGAAGCAGTGCTTCGGTTATAGTGGGGGGATTGTTGGCAGCTAATAAATTATTGGGAAATCCTGCGGATGATGCGGTATTACTTTCTATCGCGTCAGAAGTTGAGGGACATCCCGATAATGTTGCACCCGCTATGTTTGGCGGATTTTGCTTATCTTCTATGGAAGATGACGGAAGTGTTATTTATTCAAAAATATCTTGGCCGGAAGATTGGAAATTAACGGTTATAATTCCCGATTATGAACTTGATACTCAAATTGCAAGGTCAATTTTGCCCGAAAATGTTCCCAGAGAAGATGCAATATTTAATGTAAGAAAATGTGCAATGTTAATTGATGCGGTTTATACTCACAACAGCGAATTAATGAAAAAATCATTGGAAGATAAAATACATCAACCTTATAGAGCCGGGCTAATAAAAGGTTTTAGTGAATTAAAAGAATTAACAAAAAATAAAGATGATATATTAGGCTGTGTAGTTTCGGGTGCAGGGCCTTCTATTCTTATTATTTCCGAAAATAACGGTTTTGATAAAATTAAAAATGAAGTATTACAAATTTTTGATGACTTGAATGTAATATGTGATATAAGAACTTTAGATGTAGAAAATACAGGCAGTGTAATATTATAAGGAGAGAAAGAATGAAAAAATCAATTAAAGATTTAGGTGACATAAAAGGAAAAAAAGCTCTTGTAAGAGTTGATATAAATGTTCCTTTAGATGAAAACAAAAATGTTACCGATGATACAAGAATACAGGCAATATTGCCTACTTTAAACTTTTTAAAAGAAAAAGGAGCAAAAATTGTTTTAATGGCTCACTTAGGCAGACCAAAAGGCGAGAAAAATCCCGAATTTACACTTGCTCCCGTTGCAAAATATATGTCTGAATTATTAGGCGAAGAAGTTATGTTCATACCTGATGTTGACGCAGCTGAAGAAATGCTTAAAAATTTAAAAGACGGTCAAATCGCACTTTTAGAAAACATCAGATATTATAAAGAAGAAGAAGCAAAAGATGATGATATGACTTTTGCAAATAAACTGGCAAAACTTGGTGATTTTTATGTAAATGACGCATTCGGTGCAGCTCACAGAAATCATACATCAACAGCGAAATTAGCTCGTGTTTTAAAACCTGCGGTATCGGGTTTATTAATGGAAAAAGAAATCAGATGTTTATCACAGGCTCTTGATAATCCGACTCGCCCGTTTACGGCAGTAGTTGGCGGTGCTAAGGTTTCTTCTAAAATCGGAGTTTTGGAAAATCTGCTTGATAAAGTTGATAATATGATAATCGGCGGAGGTATGGCTTATACTTTTGTTAAAGCTAACGGCGGTAAAATCGGAAATTCTATTTGTGAAGATGATCAACTCGATGTTGCAAGAGCAATTGAAAAGAAAGCTCAAGAAAAAGGCGTTAAACTTGTAATGGCAACAGATGTTCTTGTTACTAATGATTTTTCCGGCAACGGAGAAAATAAATTCGTTAAAATTAATGAAATTCCCGACGGATTTGAAGGTGTTGACGCAGGCATGGATTCAAGAAAAGCATTTGCTGATGTATTAAAATCATCAAAAACGATATTAATGAATGGGCCCGTAGGAGCTTTTGAAAACCCCAAATTTGCAGAGGGTACAAAAGCAGTGCTTCAAGCAATAGTGGAAGCAACAAAAAACGGTGCAACTTCTGTTATCGGCGGCGGTGACAGTGTATCGGCAGCTAAAAAATTCTGCAAAGCAGAAGATTTTACTCACGTATCAACAGGCGGAGGAGCTTCATTAGAATTTATAGAGGGTAAAGTCCTACCCGGAGTTGCAGCGCTTGACGATAAATAAATTTTTAAATTAGCAATAAAAAAACCTCCTTAAATTTAAGGAGGTTTTTTTATACATTGTTTTAAACAGGGATAAAAATGGTATAATTACTTATTATTGTTTATTACTCTATATTTTTCTCTTAAAATTGACCATGGTGAATGTAATTCTTCTACTTCATATCCGTTGTATAATGCTATTTCGTCACATATTTCAAGTAATAATCTGTCTTTATTACAATTAAAATCAGCATCTGTATTATTGCATAATAAACTTGGATTAATTTTATAAACTGTTTCTAATATTTCTTTTAATGAAGGTTTATAATTTAGAGCAGGTATTGAATTTATACCCGGAAGATTATGTCCTATATGATATTCATAAATTTTTAATGCTTCTATATATTCATTTTTATGAACTTGAAAATCTTTAAATTTAAAATGAGCTATTGTATTTCTTAAATTTAATAAATTTTCTCTTGCAGATATTAATTTTTCATATTTTTGGGGAATGTTATAATAAAATTTATTTATAATTTCATTTTTTCTAAATTGTTCACAATATAGAAATATAAAAATTAAATCTGATAAATATAAAACACTATTTATTAAAGCTATAAATTTTTTTGAGTTTGAATTAAATTGAGGATTTTTTATAATTGAACTTATTTTATTAATATCCTTATTTTGATATCTTTCCAATCTCTTTTTGTTTTTAAAAAAATTATTAAATTGATTAATAATATCTTCTTTATAATAGGGTAATAAAGAATTAATAAGACCGTTTTTAATGTTTGTTTCAAGTCTCATAATTCTTATATAAAGTCTTGAAAATTGAAAATAATATTTATTAATATCATCCATTGAATAATTATAACATTAAAAAAGTGCATGTTTCCATGCACTTGCTTGCTTTCGTACCAGAGGAGTTTGTCTGGCAAACCTACGCCTCTCCTAATAAGGTATAGGTACATTAATATTATAGACTAAATTTGGCATGGTTTCAATAATTTTTGATTAACATGAAGATTTGTTAAATTTTTGTCAAGTATTTATTAAGATATATTTTAAGTAATTTTACATTATCCTGCATTGCTTCGGG
>CANQZO010000157.1 GCA_947628355.1 Candidatus Gastranaerophilales bacterium
GTTGGTCCTGTTGGTCCTGTCGGTCCTGTTGGTCCTGTTGGTCCTGTTGGTCCCGTTGGTCCTGTCGGTCCTGTTGGTCCTGTTGGTTTTGTCGGTTCCGTCGGTTTCGTCGGTTCCGTCGGCTTTGTAGGTTCCGTCGGCTTTGTAGGTTCCGTCGGTTTCGTCGGCTCCGTCGGTTTTGTCGGTTCCGTCGGCTTCGTCGGTTCCGTCGGCTTCGTCGGATCTTCCGGTTTTGTAGGTTTATCACAATCACAATTTGGATTACATGGTTTTAATGTTTTACATTCATTAATTTTATAATTAAACTGAGGAAGATTGATTTTTACACCATCTTCAAACCTTGATTCACCTTTTTCATCAACGAAACTAAAACCAGCCATTCTGTTTAAATTAATTTTAGCATGTTGTATAATTTCATCTAATGATTTACCTGTTGTGTCATAATCAGCATCTACATCAAATACACCAAAATTATGAACACCGTTTACATCTTCATAAGGTGCAGTAAATATCTGTAAATTAGCATAAACTATTTGCTGCATTATTTGAGTTGCGAATTGATTTACATAGTTAACATTGCCGTTTAATTCAAGTTTACCGTCAACAACATTAGCAAATCTTCCGTTACCGTCAGGTGATGAATAGAATTGAAGTAAATCTCTAAGTGCATATACATCACCCGGTTTCATATCACCTGTTTTATCATGTATAAGAATAACTCTGTCATCTTGACCTTCTACAACAGCTCCCGGAGATATTTGATAAATAATTCCGTCACTTGATTTATCTGTCATATCAGCATTATGTGCTTGATTTCTTAATGTTGTAACAGTCGGAAGCGTTAAACCTAACATATCATCAGTAATATTTTCATCTAATGTTCTGTTAATATCAGTAATGCTTGCAACTTGTATCATATCAAAGAAATTCATATTATCAATTAAATTTTCAAAATAAACAGCATTTTTAGGTGAATTAACAATTGCATATAAAATATCACGATATGCTTCACCTGTTATATCATCACCGTATGCAGCATAAATTAATTTTGATAATGATGTATATTCATTATCATCTGCCTGTGCATCACCGTCAACAATAACATTACCAGTTGCAAATGAAGGAACATGAGTATTCATTGAATTACAGAAAGTAACATCTTGCGGTTCTTCACCTTGTACTTGGTAAACAACAGCGGAGGGGATAATCAATAATCTTGTATCTAAAGTCTCATCTTGACTTGATGCACCCTCATACAAATTCAATGCTGCCAAATCATCATAACTTTTTGCTTTATCACCAAACTCTGTTCTTATATATTTTGCTAAAGAGGGATTAGATTGAATTATTTCATCAATCATTTTGTTTCTTATGTTTATTTTTTCAGATTCATCATAGTCTGCCAATTCATTTGAGAATACTTTTGAAATGATTTCACCTAACGTATTTCCCTCATCAGCTCTTTCTGATTCTGACTTTGTAATTGTAACTATTACGGAACCTGCATCATTTCTTGGTAATTCTTCATTCGGATATAATATAACTTCACCGTCAGAGTTTGTAAAATAGAACTCTGATACAGGAAGCATAGATAATGTTATATCAGTAGGAGAAGTTTTTGTGGCACTTGTCATTGCATCATCTAATATAATTCCGTCTGTAGTTGATACACTGGTGTCTTTTTCTGTATCACTAACCTTTGGTGTATCTATTGTCGGATCAGGTTGAAATTCAAATTCATTTATATTAACTTTAGGAGCACAACCTGTTAACACAGTAGCCAAGCCGCCTGCTACAACTGCTGCTTTCGCTGCGTTTTGTTTTCTGTCTCCTTGAAATGTTACATTATTACTTTTTGGATGAATTTTATTAACCTGCGGTTTAATTTGACCGATTGAAATTCTGTTAATGTTCATGAAAACTTATCTCCTTTTTGATTAAATTATACCGTGCTAACAATGCTGAATGTAAAAAATTGCGGTAATCTAACTAATTTTTTATCTAAATTTTACATTTTTTAACATTATGTTTTTTATAATAATATTGTTTTGATTTTGCATTAAATATATTATTTATATTATGGGAAAATCTAAAAAAAGAATTTTAAATAAAAACACGGAAAATATTACACCTGTTCTAAAAAGAAAAACAGTTATCAGTAATATTATTAAAGATATAAGAAATAACTCAATAAAAGAAGAAACAAAAAATCTTATAAGCCTTTTCGGAATAACATTTGAAGAATTATCCGAAGCGGGAATATCTTATGAAGAACTTTCTGCTGTTAAACACATTATTTTTTAATATTTAATATTTCATCAAATGATAATTTTTCCTGAGTCGATGTTTCAAGATTTTTAACAGTATAATATTTATTATTTAATTCATCTTCACCCAGTATTATTGCATATTTAGCTATTTTAGAAGCCTTTTCAAGCTGTTTGGCAAATTTCCTAAAATTATAATCGAATTCAACTTTAAAACCATGCTCTCTTAATTTGGATGTTAACATCAATGTTTCCGAAGGATTATTTGATACTATAAAGAAATCAATCAAATCTACATTTTTTACAGGTATTAAAGAATTTAACCTTTCAACACCCATAGCCCAGCCGACTGCGGGAGTTTTTGGTCCGCCCAATGTTTCTACAAGTCCGTCGTATCTTCCGCCCCCGCATACTGCATTTTGAGAGCCCAAATTATTTGATTTTATTTCAAATACTGTTTTTGTGTAATAATCCAAACCCCTGACCAAAAATGTATTTTCAACATATTTAATATTAAGCGCATTCAAATGCTCTTTGAGATTTTTATAGTGAGAAGCACACTCATCACACAATTTTACTCCCGAAATTGAATTTTTTAAGTCATGTTCTTCAAACAGCTTAGTACAGGTTTCATTTTTGCAATCAAGTATTCTCAAGGGATTTTTTTCATACCTGCTTTTACAGTCATCGCAGAGTTTGTCCAAAAATGGTGCTATTGCTTTCTTTAACTGTTCTTTATATTCTCCTCTGCACTTATCACATCCCAAAGAATTTATTTCAACAGTTAAATCATTTAAGCCTAAACCTTTTAAAAATTCAGAGGCAAGTAAAATACACTCTGCATCTGCAGAAGCATCTTGCACACCGAACATTTCAACGCCGATTTGATGAAATTGTCTTTGTCTGCCCGCCTGAGGTCTTTCATATCTGAACATAGGTCCGAAATACCATAGTTTTACGGGCGGACTTTCCCTGTACATATTATGTTCCAAATAAGCTCTTACAACCCCTGCCGTATTTTCGGGTCTTAGTGTTAAACTTCTGTCGCTTTTCGTAAAAGTATACATTTCTTTATTTACAATATCCGTCGTATCACCAACACCGCGTTCAAATAAATCTGTTTCTTCAATAATAGGAGTTCTTATTTCTTTAAAATTCGACTTTAAAAAAACATCTTCCGCCGTTTTTTGTATAAAATGCCAGTTTTCAATTTCATCCGGCAGTATATCTTTTGTTCCTTTTGGTGCTTTTATGCTCATGTATACCTCTTTCAAAATTGATTATATAATAAAATTATCATGCTAAAAAGAATACTTATAAATATATTATTAATTATAATTGCGCTTTGCACGGTTGAATTTGCTTCTTTTCAACAGATAAAAGCAAAAAATGAAGAATTTAAACAGCAGGCTGACAGATTAAAAGATAATAATACTGCTAATTTCAAGACGAAATATACAATATTAAAAGATTTTAATACTACGGTGTATAGAAAATCTTTTATTAAAGATACGAACAAAAGTCCTATATTATGGTTTGGATGTTCTTTTGCGGAAGGTGCAGGTCTTATTGATGAGCAGACACCTTGCTATAAAATATCTAATCTTACGGGAAGAAGTTGTATTAATAAGGCAAAAGGCGCTACCGGAACTCAATTTGTATACTATCAGCTGTTAAACGATAACTTGAAGCAAGATATTCAAAATACCGATTTTGTTATTTATACATTTATTTGGAATCATCTGCACAGATTGCATAATTATCAGGTTAATCCTCTCGTTTATATGTTTAATTTAAGGTATAAAAAAACTAAAAACGGCGAGCTTAAACAAATTAAACCTCTTTTTAAACCAATTTATTCATCATACTTTATAAAACGAATATTAAATAAAAACTTATCAAAAAAAATACACAAAGAAGAATCTGATTTTGAAACATTTAATGCTACTATGAAACAAATTGCAATTACTGTTCATCAACTCTATCCGAATGCAAAATTTATTATGATAGAGTTTCCCGAACTTTCAAGAAAAGAGCTTCCTCTAAGTGAAATTAAAATACTCAACAGTTATGGAATTGATGTTATAAAAGCTGTTGATTATATGGGAAATATTGATGTATATGATAAAAAATACTGGCTGGCTGATGAAATTCACCCTAAAGAAGAATTATGGGATTTGATTTTGCCTAAAATCGTTAAACAATATAATATGTAATTATTTAACGGGAACCGATACCGTAAATTCACTGCCCTCATTTAGTTTTGTTGTATAAGATATGCTCCCTTTATGGAGTTCAATAATTTTTTTTGAAATAGCCAACCCGAGCCCCGTACCCACTTCGGGTCTTTTTGTCGTAAAACCTGCATTAAATATC
>CANQZO010000158.1 GCA_947628355.1 Candidatus Gastranaerophilales bacterium
CCCCCCGAGAGAGTTTGAGATATTTTATCTTTCATATATTCTCCGTATGTCTTTATATCCCATGTTATATTCTTTTTTACAATTTTTGCAGGAGCACCTGCGATTAATACATTTTGTTCTTGTATGTTTTTATTTAATAAAGAGCATGCCCCAAGAATTGAATTGTCTGAGATGACAGAGCCTTTTAATACCATACATCTTGTTCCTATCCATACGTGATTACCTATAGTTATGTTTTTAGGTTCATTTATAGCTTTTGAATTATTACTTATATCAATAACTGTATGTCCGTCAGAAGTTCTTATTATTGTATCTCTGGCAACAAATACTTCTTTCCCCAGTTTAATTGTATGTTTTTCTTTGAAATCATTATTTGCAATAAATAAACAATTTTCATTAATAGAGGTATTTTCCCCTATGATGATTTTTCCTCCGTCAGTTAAATAAAATTCCGTATCATAAATTTCGTGTATTGTTCTTTTTACAGAAAAAACATTATCATCACCTCTTACGGTTATTTTATTTGTTCCGCAAAATGTAATGGGATATTCTAATTCAATCACATTATTACAACCTAAAATTTCAATTTTTAAATTAGGAGGAATTTTTTTATTTTTTGAATTAAGTATAATTATTTTATTATTTTTACCGTCTACCACTGGTTTATAATATTTTTTATTTGGATTAATTTTAAATGCAATTTTCATTCCGAAAAGTTTTAAAATAATATGATTTGGTGTTTTAAAGTAAGAAAAAATTTTCATATTTATTCCTTAAATCATTTAAAATTATATGTATGAAATCTTAGAATATTATAAAAAAAACGGAGAAGGTGGGATTCGAACCCACGGTGCAGATTACTCCACACAACACCTTAGCAGGGTGCCGCCTTAAACCTACTCGGCCACTTCTCCATTAGTTACATCAATATTATCATAAATATATTATTTTATTCAAGGTTTACTGACAAATTTTATTTTTACCGTATTTAATATTTTGTGAAAAGGGAGATTTATTTTGAAAATTACACCAATATCACAATCAAATATTAATTTTGGATATGATAAACAGTTAAATAATGAACTAAAAGAAGCACTTAAAACTTATCCGGACCGTGAGTGGGCAAATATGCTATCAGCAATAAATAATCAATGCAATGATGTTGAAAATAAGTTAGAGAGAGTATCTAATGAGAGTGTATTTAAACAAACCGGTAAACATTCAAATAAATATTATGATTATTTAGATATTTTATTGGCTTTAAAAGAAATGCTTGTTTCTTTTGTTTCTACAACTTTTGAAGATTTACATTTCGCGGACAGAGAATACAGACATTATGATGCAAAATATAAATCAGCAGGTTCAAAATCTGATGATTGGCGTAATGATATTTTGGATATAATATATGCTTGGACCGAGGAAATACCTAAAAAAGTTAATCCACAAACTAAAGCGAGTACAACTACAGATTCGAAATCTGCTTCGGGGGGGGGTAAATCTTCCGAGGGAACTGCACCGAAACAGAATGGGGCTGCACCAAAACAGGATGGGGCTGCACCAAAGCAGGAGGCAAATCCGCAAGATGTCATTCCTCCTTTAAAAAAAGCTATAGAAGATAAATCAATATTGCAAAAATTTGTTTCGTCGGATAGCTCTCCAAACGGATTTACTGATGTCGCAGGTATGGAGAGTGTTAAATCCGAATTAAATAACGGAATTTTGCTCGCCGTAAAAAATCCTGAACAGGCAAAACTTGATTTCCAAGAATACGGGAAAAAAATCCCAAAAGGCTTGCTTTTATACGGGCCTCCGGGTTGCGGTAAAACATACATCACTCAAGCTCTTGCTGTGGAATCCGGTATTCCTATGTATATTATAGATATCGGTCAAGTTGGTTCTTCATTTATTAACAAGACCTCACAAAATATTAAAACTGCTTTTGATGAAGCAATAAATATCGCAAGAAAAAGCGGTAAGCCTTGTTTATTATTTATGGATGAAATTGATTCTTTGGCTTTTGACAGAAATTCGAGAACGGATAATGAAGATATTAAGCAGGTTGCGGCTTTACTGCAAGCTATGGACTCGGCAAAGCAGGCAAATGTTTTTGTTATAGGTGCAACAAATAAATATAATCTTCTTGATCCGGCTATAAGACGACGTTTCGATTCTAAAATTTTTGTTTCAGTTCCGGAATTTGAAGCAAGAAAATCTTTATTAAAAAAACAGCTTCAAGGAAAATCAAAAGCTGCTTCGTTAATTGGTAATGAAAGTGCAATTGATAGTATTGCTATGCAATTAAACGGATTTTCCAATGATTCAATTTGTAAAATTGTTTCATCAGCCGCTAAAAATGCTTTGGAAAGAAACAGAGCAGATATAGCTGAGCAGGACTTTGTTAAAGCTATTTCGGAAACCTCGGAAGAAAAGCCCGATGTTAAATCATATGTAGCTGAAAACAATGATTCAAAGCAGAAAATAGGTTTTTCTGCTTAATTGGGAAATTATACTTGCAGGTGTTTCTTTATTGAAAGCATACTTCCGCTTGCGCTGAAAAATATTGCCATTATGAATATACAAAATACAACTATATTTATTGCAAATTCAGCAGGAGCAACATTAAAGAAGTTATGTAATTTTATTAAACCGTTTTGTACGGTATTTAAAGGAATTAAAGAAATTACAGCGCCAAGAAATCCGTATATTGCGCCTTGCAGTATTAACGGGATTTTTATATACCAGTTGCTGACTCCCATTAAACGCATTATTTCTATTTCTTCTTTTCTTGATTGGATTACGAGTTGTATTGTGCAGTTAATTATTATTATTGATAGTATTGCCACTGCAATTAATACAAATACCGTTACCGTATTAAATACATTTGTAACCGTTTGCAGTTTTTTTGCCATTTCCTGTGCGTAAGACATATCTTGGATACCGTTTACTTTTTTAATATTGTCGCAAACACTTACAATATTAGACGGATCATCTACAGTTACATGCAAGGTGTCCGGCAGCGGATTATCAAGTCCTGATATATCAATTTCTTTATTCATCTGCGCCCATGCTTCTTCTTTTGTTATTATGGATATGTTTTTAACATGCTCAACTTCTTTTAAGCGTTGTGACATATAAACAGGGTCTACACTCGGTTTTAAATATACTGATATTTCAAATTCATTTCCCAGTTTATCCACAAAAGAACTCAACGAAAAACTTGTTCTGAATAAAGCTCCGAATATTGTTAGTATTGCTGCCATTGCAGCTATTATGGCTATATTAATAAGTCCTGTTCTCTTTATACCGTAGATTGTTTCCATAGCTATTCTGTACATTATCCTTATTGAAGATAAATGTCTTTGAGGTATATGTTTTTTTACGGTTTCTTTTATAAATCTTTTTTTACTCATAAGTACCTGCCTGGACATCTCTTACTATTTGTCCCTGTTCCATTGTTATTACACGTTTTCTGAAATAGTCCACTATATCTCTGTCGTGAGTTGATACTATTACGGTTATACCCTTTTCATTTATTTGTTCAAGTATCTGCATAATTTCCAGAGAATTTTTAGGGTCAAGATTACCTGTCGGCTCATCTGCTATTAATAACGGAGGACCGTTTACTATTGCTCTTGCAATACTTACTCTTTGTTGTTCTCCGCCTGAAAGCTCGGTAGGTTTCGCGTTCATTTTATTTGATAAACCTACTACCTTTAATGCTCCTATAACGCGCTCTTGTATTTCTTTTGAGCGCATGCCTAATGTCCTTATTACGTATGCAATGTTATCATATACGCTTATATTCGGAAGCAGTTTATAATCTTGAAATACAATCCCCATACAGCGCCTTATATTTGGTATTCTGTCATTAGGTAGTTTTGCTATATTTATGTTCCCTATCATTACCGTTCCTGAGGTCGGGGTTTCTTCGCGGTATAGCAGTTTCATTAATGTTGATTTCCCTGCACCCGAGGGACCCGTTAAAAATACAAATTCGCTCGACATTATATCTAAATTTATATTTTGCAGGGCATATATGTCTTTATATTGTTTATATACGTTTCTTAATTGTATCATTTAAGTATTCCCATTATGTTCTGTGCTAATTTTTCGCCTGTCAGTCCGTAAAAATCCATTAATTCTTTAGCGTTTCCGCTTTGTCCGAACTCATCATTTATTCCGAGCCTTGTAACTTTTACGGGGTAATTTTCGCTTAATATCTCGCATACACAGCTTCCCAGACCGCCTATTATTGAATGATTTTCTATTGTTATTACTCTTTGTGTCTTTTTAGCTGAGTTTATAACCGTTTCTTTATCAGCAGGTTTTACTACCGGCATACTGATAACTTCGGCATTTATCCCTTTTTCTTTTAATATTTTAGCACAATCTAAAGTTTCAACCAATGTTTCACCGTTGGTTATCAGCGAAATATCTTTTCCCTCTTGCATTATAAGTGCTTTTTTTATGTTAAATTTATATGAAGTATCGTAAACATCGGGCAGATTTGTTCTTGCTATTCTGATATAAAACGGGCCGTATGTGTTAGCGGCATACTTTACCGCTTCTTTTGTTTCTTTTTCATCTGCCGGGACTATAACAGTCATATTTGGAATTGAGCGCATTAATGATACATCTT
>CANQZO010000159.1 GCA_947628355.1 Candidatus Gastranaerophilales bacterium
GTAAGGACTAAATCTCCGACAGGATTGCCTGTAAGCATAATTGAATTAGTTGCATTCTTTACTTTTGCGAGTAAATGTTTTTTTGCAACTAACATTGGGTGGACTCTAACATCTATTTTCCCGTTATCTAAAACCTGCCCCATTGCGATTAATTTAATTCTGTAGCCTAATTCCCTTGCGGATTTTATATCATGAGAGGTTATTTTAGTAATTCCCTCACGGTAAATTTTATTTATATCAATTTTTTTGTTAAAAGAAATTGTGGATAAAATTGCGATTTTATAAGCAGCGTCAAATCCCTCAACATCACCTGTAGGGTTGGTTTCGGCATATCCTAATTCCTGCGCTTGCTTAAGTGCGGTTTCATAAGAAAGCTCTTTTTCATCCATTTTTGTCAGAATATAATTTGTTGTTCCGTTAAGAATAGCGGCTATTTTAGTTATTTTATTAGCGCACAATATTGTTTTAATCGGCATAATAATAGGAATGCCCCCTGCAACAGCTGCTTCATAAAGTATAATTACATTTTTTTCTTTAGCGAGCGAAAATAATTCGCTTCCTCTTTTGGCAAGCAGTTCTTTATTTGCAGTGACAATATGCTTTCCATTATTTATTGCGGATTTTAAAATATCAAAAGCAGGCTGAGTGCCTCCGGCTACTTCTATTACCACATCAATTTCGGAATTTTCGGTTATTTCAAAAGGATTATCGGTTAACAAAGATATATCAAAATTCTCAATTTCTCTTTTTTTGTTTAAATTTTTTACTGCGATTTTTTTAACATGAATATTATCAAAGTTTTTAAGAACTTCCCAAACCCCTGTTCCTACAGTACCAAAACCTATTATTCCCACATTTAATGATTTCATAATTACTCCATAATTTATAGAATAATTAAACCACAAGTATGTTTAAAATACATCTGAAACCTTAATTTTAGCTTTAATGTTAACAATTGTAACGAAAAATCGAACTTGCGATTTTGACCTAAAAAAAATGTTTTTATATACATGAGGACGAACTAAATAAACAATTGGAGGATTTAAAAATGGAGGGTTACAAATTATTTTCAATGGCATATTCTGCCGCAGGGAATTATGTAATGTTTTCGGTAAATTCTTCACATTCTGCTGAAAGTGCAGGTACGGTTGCTGTGTCAAACTTTAACAGTGTATATGGCAGTTCTGTATTTGAAGGAGAAACGGCAGGTTCCGTAGCTTGTTCAAGCACTTCAAGCTCGGGAGGCGGATTTTCCTGCTCGGGCGGTTCTTATTCTGCCGTAGCGTAACAAAAAACAGGATGATTTTTTATCATCCTGTTTTTTTGTTTAATTTATATTTAAACAGATTCTTGATTTTGTTGTTCCGCTTCTTTTATTGCCGCATAGCAGTCTTTGCAATAAACTTCTTTTCCCTCAATAGGTTTAAAAGGAACTTTAGTTTGGCAGCCGCATTTTGAGCAGGTTACTTCATAAAGTTTTCTTCTGTTTTTTTGTCTTCTGTTTTTTCTGCATTCGGGGCAGCGTTTTGGCTTATTAACGAGACCTCTTTGTGCATAAAATTCCTGTTCACCTGCGGTAAATACAAATTCACTTCCGCAGTCTTCGCAAATAAGCTTTTCGTCTTCGTACATTTTGAGTTTCTCCTTAGTTTGGGTTTAATTAAAAAATTTTTACATAAATATTGTATAATTTTACTTCATATTTAGCAAGAATATAGATAAAAAAATAAATATTAAGAAAAGTAAATTTTTTGTAAAAATAACTCTGACATGAGGCAATAATATTGTTTTAGGATGTTTAAAACATCTGGAATTTATCTGTGAGGTACGATGGTCGATAAAATAGGGGTACAAAATTATACTAATATGAAAGCATTATCTGCATTGACTTTTGGAAGTAAGGATGCGGAAAAAAGAAGCAAGTGTGAAAATCATGACAGATTAATGGCTGAAGATATTAAGAAACATCCGATTTCGACCCGTTTAAAAATTCAATCGGATAAATTAACCAAAGCGTTTACAAAATACCCCGTAAAAGGTTTTAAAGGCAGTAAAAACGCTAATTTTTATGAGTTTCTTACAATGGGCAGCGTACCTTATTTAACAGGCAGTGCAATGTTGATAGCTGTATTTAACGGCGCACGTGCTTTTATATCAGATGAAGCAAAAAAACAAGCGGCTGCTAAACTCGGTAATAAAATGGGTTTAGGCGTTTTATTTTACGGTATTGCCAAAGTATTATCCAAAAAATTAATAGAAATTCCCGTAAAATGGAAGCACGGTATTGATGTTAATCTTCCTTATATTAAAAAAATAGATGAACTCCCCGAAGAAGATAATAAGAATAATCTTGTAAGTTATGAATATCATAAGGCTTATGAAAGTGTTGATTTCCCGCGTTGGGATTTATTCTATAACAATAAATTTTACGGTGAGGACAGAAATTCATATTTCAGCAAAATCGCAGATAAAATGAACATAAATGACGGTGATTTAGAACATGCCGATCAAAAAGTAAAACCAAAAATAAAAGAAAAGGTAATACAAACAAAAGTATTTTCAACATTAATTTCTTACCTGTGGGCAGCAGTAGGTGTTGGTGTTGCAATGCAGAAACCGTGGGAAAAATTATCATTTAATCTTAAAGAAATCGGCAGTAAATTTGTTAAAAGCTGTAAAGAATTTGTAAATAATCCAAATCCTGCGGCAAGGACAGCCGGACGAGTTCTGCTTGGAGCCGCTGTAGGCATGACTTTGTTAGGCAATTTTATAACACTTTTTGACTTTAATAAAGATAAGGGGTCAAAAACTCAAGCGGCTTCATCATTGATTGATGAAAGTAAAGAAAAGGTAGTATGTTAAAATGTCAAATGTATTAAATTCAATACTGACAAATAGTTCAACGGAAAATAAACATAACTCTTATGTTTATAAACATACTTTTACCTTTGACTCTGAGGGCAGAGTAAAACCAAAAGAAGATAAAGCAAAATTACTTCCGTCAAGAATATTCGGTTCGCCTGTTGAATATGCTAAGGATTTAAAAAAGGATGTAGTAAACATCGGACGTGCAATGAAAGGGCATGCTAATGACCATGAACTCGGTCGTATAAATGATGTGGCAATGAAAATAGGTTCGTTAGCTTTAGCTTGTTATTTATTTGTAAAAAATCCTTTAAAATTAAATAAAACAATGGAATTTGTCGGATTGGGAACATTTTTCGGCTCAATGGCTCTGTGGCCTAAATTAGCTATACAAGCACCAATTAAAGCAAGAACAGGTGTTGATATTCATCAAAAATATATTGACTCACAGGGACGTAAAAAAATGATGTTCCAAGATCCGCAATATGATTTAACGGATTTATATTCAAGAGAAGATTTAGACAGAATAGGCAAAAAACTCAAGGTAAATGAAAATCTGCCCGACCGTGACAGATTTATAAAACAAAGAGCCAAAAAACTGGCTACGCAAGGCAATACACTTTGGATGATGAGTGCAGGTTTAGCAGCTCCCGTTATGAGCGCTTTAACTTGTAATGTTCTTGAAAAACCGATAACTAATGTACTTGAACAGCATGCTTTAAATTCGACAAAGAAAGCAATGGAAGCATTAAAAGCTGACGGTATTGACTCAAAAGTATGGGAAGCTATACAAAAATATGTATCGGAAAACGGTCAAACGGTATTAAATGAAGATACATTAAAAGAAATAATGAAAAAACTGCCCGATGTTAATTCAGCTGATTTCAATGGAAACATAAGAAAATATATAAGCTCACTTGCAGATAATATAAAGAATACATTAAATAAAAATGTTATAAATGAAGCATTAAAAGGTAAATTTGATAAAGCAACGCTTGAAAAAGTTTTAGGTGAAATGTCTGACGATGTTATAAGTCAAAGTTCCGTTGAAGATATAGCACGTAAACTTGCTAATGCAAGCGGTCTTTCGCATGGTAAGAAAAATAAATTAATGGCTGAATTAACAAAATTAATTAAAGATACGCAATCAAAACAAACCGTAACCGTAGGTCAAATCGGCGAACAAATGCAAAAATTAGGCAATTCGCTGGTTAATTTCTCATCCGGTAAAAAGGTAATTGAAAAATTCATTCACGCAAGAGTAGGCGAAGAATCGGGAACTTATATAGCAAATCAATGGGGCAGAGTAACAAACACATTGTTTAAGTCACTTCATTTAAGCAATAGTGAGTTAAAGGCATTACAAAAAGACGGTAATTACGATATTATTACAAAGAAAATAGCCGAATTACCCGCAGATAAATATGATAAATTAATGAATAAATTATTAAAATTAATTGAAGACTATGAAACAAAGACAGGCGCTGATGAAATGATGAATGCTGTCAGCACAAAAGCAAAAGAAGTATGCGGAGCAGCCGGAAGAAAGTTAACGGAAAACGGATTTGACGATTTGGCCAAAAAAGTTACATCCGAAGCAAAAGCGGGCACTATAGAAAATGAAATAACCCAAAGGGCATCAAGCAGAATATTAGGTGCAAAATCTTCATTCTACAGATTAATTCAGTGGA
>CANQZO010000160.1 GCA_947628355.1 Candidatus Gastranaerophilales bacterium
TAGCTCTCGTGTAGCTTAATTTCATACGTTTAGCGCCTGAAGCTGCACTTCCGCCTGCCCAGCCTGTATTTACCAAGTATACTTGTGTGCCGTATTTATCAAGTTTGTCGCCTAACATTTTAGCGTAAACCGAAGCGTCCATTGGCATAAACGGTTCGCCGAATAATGTTGAGAATGTAGGCTGAGGTTCGGTTACACCGCGTTCCGTACCTGCTAATTTTGATGTAAAGCCTGTAACAAAGTGATACATAGCTGCATTTTTATTAAGTCTTGAAATAGGAGGCAATACGCCGAATGCGTCAGCCGTTAAGAATACAACAACTTTAGGTATTCCGCCTTTAGACGGTACTTGAGCGTTGTTAATGTATTCAATAGGATAACCAACACGTGTATTTTCGGTTAAACTGCCGTCATTAAAATCAAATTCTCTTGTTTTATCATCCATAATTACATTTTCAACAAGTGAACCAAATTTGATTGCATTGTAAATATCAGGTTCGTGTTCTGCAGAAAGATTGATACATTTTGCATAACATCCGCCCTCAAAGTTAAATACACCGTCAGGAGACCAGCCGTGTTCGTCGTCACCGATTAATTTTCTTGCGGGATCAGCTGAAAGGGTTGTTTTACCCGTTCCTGATAATCCGAAAAATACTGCCGTTTCACCGGTAACAGGGTCCATATTTGCACTGCAGTGCATAGGAAGTACGTTTTCTTTTGTCATTACGTAGTTCATTGTAGCAAATACTGATTTTTTAATTTCACCCGAATATTGTGAACCGCAGATAATTATTGTATGAGCTTCATAGTCAATAGCTATGCATGCTTCAGAATTAACTCCGTCAGCTTCGGGGTCGCATTTAAATCCCGGTGCGCAAAGTATTGTATAATCAGCTTCTCCGTAGCTTGCAAGTTCTTCAACCGTAGGTCTGATTAATAATTGATGTATAAATAAGTTTTGGCTTGCAAGTTCATTTATAACTCTGAATTTTTTTGTATATTTTTTATCAGCACCTGCAAAACCGTCAAATATAAATACTTCTCTGTTTTCTAAGTATGCTGCGATTTTTCCTTTTATTGAGTTAAATCTTTCCCTTGAAATAGGACGGTTAACTTTTCCCCATGCTATTTCGTTGTGTATTGTATCGGTATCAACAATAAATTTGTCTTTAGGTGAACGTCCCGTATACTTTCCTGTCGTTACAACCAAAGCGCCGGTATTACTTAATTTGCCTTCGCCTCTTGCTAACGCTTTTTCCGTTAATTCAGCAGGTGTTAGGTTTCTGTAAACAGCTTTAGGGTTTACTATACCCCACTTTTCAATTCCGAATGTTTCCATGCTAATGTTCCTCCTTTTAAAATTTATACTATATAGAATAGCACAAAAAAAAAGGAACAAGAATTGTTCCTCCGAAATCTTTTTCAATTTCCTCGTGTGTTAGTAAAGGTAGTAAGTAAGGTAAGTATGAATATAAAATTTGTTTTTAGGTTCTCTTAATATCCTGTGTTTATCATCTACATATATATAAAGTATATACGAATTAAATAATTGCTATATAAAAATAAAAAAATTTACAAAAATCTCAAAAACCTTAATTTAATTGGGCTTTTTTGCTTTACAAAACTTAATATTATACGTTTTGTAATTTATTTTGTTTATTTTTTATAAATTTTTTACGCTTAATTAAGTCCACAAATGCTTCAAGACGCGTAATATAACCTGCTCTGCCTGATTGTTCGTCCATTATAAGCGTTAAAATGGGGATGTCGCAATTTTCCCGCATAGCCGGGAATATATTTTGAGACATAATCTCGGGCATACAGGTAAAAGGACTTATATGTATAATACCGTCGACACCGCGTTCATTTGCATAAGCAACATCGCTTACCGATTCTAATGCGTCACCGCCAATATCACGGCTTAAATATGGTTTTGCCATTCTAAACGCGCGCTCTAAATGAGTTTCTCCTTTTTTAAACCATTTTGGAATTATGGCATCTTTTAAAAACCCCGAAACCGTTAAACTTCTTCGAGTTTGTACCCCTAACTTTCCGAGTTCTTTTTCTATATTTTGATTTGAAAAGGTATCTTGAACAAGGAAAATCTCACCGGTTATATCAACATTAACTATTTCTCTCGTTAAATCAATAGGAGTTTGTTTAATAAGTGCTGTTGCTTCTTTTTCGGCTTTTTTTAACTCTTTAACATTTTGCGCGTCTAAAATTAAGGCAAGAGCGTTATTATAGTGTTTCTCAGCCGTGCCAAATTCTTTTTCTCTTGCGCGGTAATAAGAAAATAAATTTTCAATTCTGTCTAAAACGAACATTTTTCTGACGGCAATATTTATTGCTTTAATTAAAATTATAGGATTTTTAATTCCCGTTAAATTAATTAAAAAATTATACATTCCCTTGAAACCGTCATATAATTGCAGTTCTATATATTTTGAGCCGTAGCCCAAATCTTTTAAAACATTTCTAATGCTTTGTCCGTACTCTCCAAGCCTGCAAATACCGGGGGAAGATATCATAGCAACATAGTCAACATCCTTTTCCAATGCCTGCAAAAAATTACCGAGTATTAACTTATACGGCAGGCAAATAGAATCGGGACTGTATTTTGTTGCAAGCTCCAATGTTTTTTTGCTTGTATAAGGCGGTATAAAAGGCTCTGCACCGAGTTTTTTCAATGCAGATGCCCACGCTATATATACATTACCCATGTGCGGGAATGCAACTTTAATAGGATGTTCTTTTTTCATCGCATTGATTATACTTTCAATAAATATCCGCCGTTATCCGCGTTTTGAAGTATATCTTCATTTAATTTGCTTCTGAGATTTTTTATATATTTATATACATAATCTCTCGGCAAATCAAGTATTTTAGCCAAATCTCTTGCATAAACAATAGTGTTTACGTTTTCAAGAAAATGGTCAAAAACTAATTGTTCACGTGCGGTTAAAGGTTTTTTAAATGAATAATTTATATTACTGCTTTTTTTAACCTGCGGTTTAACTACTTCTTTTTTAGCTGATACTGCAGGTTTTTTCTCCGGTTGAGATTTTTTTACTGCAGGTTTTACTTCTTTTTTCTCTGTTAATTCTTTTTCTTTATTAAATGATTTTATAGCCAGTGTTTGTATTTTTTCGGTTCTTGGAATATAACTTTCAACCGACATTGAATTTAATGATCTGAACATTACACTATCCACAAGGCTGTCATCATGTTTTTCTTCTTGTATTACTTTCCCTAATCTCGCTGCATATTCTTCCAGCGTTATTTTTTCTAATGAGCTTCTCCATTTACGTATTTCTTCTTTGCTCAAATATTCGGGCATACCAAAAATCTCCTTGACTCTAAATCATAAACTGTTTGGGGATTAATTTATATTAATCTCTCATCTACAATTCAAATTTATCACAAATTTTAATTAAAATCTTAAAATATAAAAAAAGTTTTACAAATCCGTTTTTTACACTCATTCTTATGAGAAGAAATGTCCTCTTTTGGAATTTAATGTTATATTATCAAAAGAATATAATCTTGCAGGACGTTTTGAGCCTATTTTTGTATATTCGTTTAATTCTTTTAAAACTGCGCCTGTTAATACTTTTTTTCTGAAATTTCTTTTATCAAGTTTCATATCAAGTATTAATTCATAGGATTTTTGCAATTCCGTTAAGGTGAATTTTTCAGGTAAAAGCTGGAATGCTATAGGGCAGAATTCCAAACGCTCGCGCATTCTTTTTATTGAATACTCAATAATTTCTTTGTGGTCATAAGCCAAGCTCGGAAGATTATATACTTCATGCCATTGAACTTCGGTAATTCCTTGAGAATTATCAAAAGATAATTTTATATCATCACTTCTAATCAACGCAAAATAAGCACAGGTAATAACCCTGGAACCCGGGTATCTTAAAGGGTCGCCAAAAGTATAGAGCTGTTCAAGATAAATATTATCAACATTGGTTTTTTCTTTTAATATTCTTAACGCAGCTGCGTCTAAGTTTTCGGATAATCTGATAAAACCGCCGGGGATTGCCCATCTGCCCTTAAACGGTTCATTCGCACGTTTTACCAGTAATACCTGTAACTTATTATCTTTTATTGTAAAAATGACTACGTCGGTGGTTATTTCGTGCGTCTTTATCTCTTGAAACATCTCTTCTTAAATTCCTTGACTTGCTAAATATTCGTATAATATTGCTTCTTGTTCGTGTCTGAAATCTTCTTCCGTAAAGTTAATTTTTTGCATTGAATTCTTAGCTGAAGCTATGGAAGGGTCGGGATTAACTTTCAAATGTTTATAATTTCTCATTATTGAAGCAACAAATTTTCGTGTTTCCGCAAACGGAGGAACACCATTATACTTCTTAACATTTCCGGGGCCTGCATTATAAGCAGCTAAAGCCAGTTCCATTGACCCGAACATTTTATACATCATTTTATAATATGCTATTCCGCCTTTTATGTTGTCTTGAACATGATGAGGGTTATA
>CANQZO010000161.1 GCA_947628355.1 Candidatus Gastranaerophilales bacterium
GGTTATATCTGGGGTATACCGCATAACCCAATATCTCGCCGTTTTTAGGGTTCATAACAATAACCGCTCCGCGCGAAGCATTTTTTTCATGAACCATATTTAAAAGTTCACGCTCGCAAACATGCTGAATAACCGAATCTATGGTTAAAGTAACGGTTTTTCCTACTTGAGGAGTAGCAGCTAATATAGGGTCTGTTCCCGCCTCATATATTATATCTCCGCGCGGGGTTCTTTGAACTTTTACGTTTTTTTCCACATCCTCGAGTGTTTCTTTTGCAGTTAATTCAACACCTGAGGCCGTATCCGCATCGGGATTATAATATCCGATAATATGTGCTGCAAGTTCATCCTGCGGATATACTCTTTCATTTTTCTTATCAAGACTTATTTCTCTCAGCCCTAATTTCTTTATTTTTTCTGCTGTGAGTCTGTCAACATCTTTTTTTAAAAGTATGACGGTTGCCCCTTTATTTATTGATTTTACTATTGTTTTTTTATCAGTACTGATTAAAGGAGATAATAAATCCGCCAATTCCTCGGGAGTATGGTCAAAGTATTCCCTGTGTGCATACAAATTATATGAAGTTTGGTCGCTTGCGAGCCTTACGCCGTTTCTGTCCACTATTTGCCCGCGCATAATAAAGTTTTTACTGTATCTTTGATTTTTTGCTTTTACCTTATAATGCCTTATATCTACAATTTGGAGCAAGAACAGGTATATAACCGCAACGGCAAAAAAACCTAACAGTATAATGTGTGCCGTTTTAATACGTTTTTCAATTTGTTTTAATTTTCGTTCTTTCTCGTTTTGTTCCATGGCAAAAATCCCTATAAACAGGGTATCATATTATACATTAATGGAAAACTTGTTAACTAAATTTAATATCCGACAGACCATTTGTAATTAATAGGCATAGTTTGAGTTTTAGGAGCCTGTGCTATATTAACCGCAGGTATCTCTATTACTTTTTTAGCCGTATCCAATAATGTTTTATTATGTATATATGCGTCTACTTTTTCAAAAGAGTGCATATTATCAATTTTATTTTGTAATTCTATATTTTCATTACTTAATGTAACTATTTCATGTCCGAGATTATTCATTGTTTTTTCTCTGTCGGAAACAAAATAATAGCTGACAAGAGATAACATAACCAAACCCATTAATAATACGGTAAGCAGTTTGTTTAATTTTTCCGCGGGAGTTTTATTTACAATGTATCTCGGAAATTTTCCGTAAATAACAGGATTAGAAACGGGAGCATGCTTAACCTGCTCGTTATAATAAATTTTAGCTGCATAACTTGTTGAACTTCTGCTCAATGATATCTCCCCTGCCGGATTATTATTTATTTATTCTTCTTGCGGCTCTAAGTTTTGCCGACCTTGACGGAGGATTTATTTTAATTTCCTCCTCGCATGCCGTAATCGGTTTTTTATTTATCAGTTCAATTAACGGCTTGTTGTATTTTATTATCCCCCCGCGAGCATACTCAATACTGCGTTCTTGGGCATCTATCCATTCATGCGAATAGTATTTAAAAAATTGTTTTACTATTCTGTCCTCCAAAGAATGGAATGTTACTACTGATAGTATAGCACCATTTGATAATAATGTAAGCACTTCATTTAATGTATTTTTTATATTGTCAAGTTCATGATTAACTTCGATTCTGATTGCTTGGAATACTCTTGTAGCGGGATGAATTTTTGATTTTATTCTTGGTGTTGCCTCAAATATAATATCCGTAAGCTCTTTAGTGGTTACAATATTTTTTATTTTCCGCTTTTCTGCGATTTTTTTAGCGATTCTTTTTGAAAATCGTTCTTCGCCGTATTCACTGAAAATACGGACTAATTCATCCTCTCTGTAATCATTAACCACATCATAAGCGGAAAAATCAGCCCTTTGGTTAAATCTCATGTCTAATTTCGAATTACTTAAAAAGCTGAAACCCCTCTCTTTTGAAGTCAGTTGAGCACTTGACGCGCCAAGGTCAAAAACTATTCCGCCTGTTATTTCTTTTATTTTATTTTTTTCTAAATATTTCTTAATATTTGTGTAAGATTCGTTTACAATCGTTAAATTTTTGTAATCTTTTAATTTTTCACCTGCATATTTTATTGCGGCTTCATCAACATCAAAGGCAATTAATTGTCCGTTAGGCGAGATTTGTTTTAATATTAATTCGCTGTAACCGCCGCCGCCCAATGTTGCATCAATATATAATTTTCCGTCGGTGCAATTTAATGCGCCTACGGCTTCATTTAACATTACGGGGTAGTGTTTATATTCTTCCATTCCTTTTGCCAAGATTAATTTATTTCTGCCAGTTTTTCCAGCTTTAATTTCTGGTCATGAGCCATTAATAAACTTATTAATTCGTCCAAATCTCCGTCAATAACAGTCCATACATTCAGATTTTGACCTATTCTGTGGTCTGTCAAACGCCCTTGCGGGAAATTATATGTTCTGATACGTTCGGATCGGTCGCCTGTTCCGACTTGTGAACGTCTTAAATCGGTCACTTCTTTCATTTGTTTTTGCACTTCCATATCATACAGTTTTGCTTTTAATATTTGAAGTGCGCGTTCTTTATTTTGAAGCTGTGAACGTTCTTCCGTGCAGAATATCATTATTCCCGTGGGTTTATGAAACACCCTTGCCGCTGTTTCAACTTTATTTACGTTTTGACCGCCTGCTCCGCCCGAACGTGCCGTTGTTATTTCTATATCATTCATGTTTAATTCGATTTCGACATCATCAACTTCGGGCATTACGGCAACTGTTGCGGTTGAAGTATGTACTCTGCCCTGCGACTCCGTAGCGGGAACTCTTTGAACTCTGTGTACACCCGATTCATATTTTAGTTTTGAATAAATACTGTCGCCTTTAATTGAAATAATAACTTCCGATACTCCGCCCGCTTCGCAATCGGTTTTACTTAATACTTGAGTCTGCCAACCCTGTTTATCGGCATATCTTAAATACATTCTCATAAGGTCGCCCGCAAAGATATTTGCTTCATCTCCGCCTGCTCCGCCTCTTATTTCAAGCATAATGTCTTTATCATCCATCGGATCGCGAGGAAGAAGCAGAACACGCATTCTTTCTTCCAGTTCCGCCATTTTATTTTCATTTTCGTTTATTTCGTTATGCAAAAATTCGCGCATTGATTCATCCTGCTCGTTTTTCAACATTTCCTGCGCGTCTTGAACCGCCTGCTCGGCATCTTTCCAGCTATGATATACTTCAACTGTTTCTTCCATTGCCTTTCTCTGTTTAGACAATGTCTTAAACCTGTTGTAATCCTGTATAACTTCGGGGTCAGACAATATCTCTCCCAGTTCAGTATATTTATTTTCTATTTGCAGTATTTTATCAAGCATTTCTTCCATAATTTAATTACCTTTTACCTGTTTTCTTCCGCAGGATTTATCTTCATCACAATATCCCAATCTTTCGCACTTTGGTACAAGATAGTCTTTTAACCACGGTTCTTCTTCCGTAAGTACATCGCACATTCTTTTAACGAGTATTCTTATTTCTTTTTGAGCTCTTGTACATAGTCTTAAATTTGCAAGGTGTATCATTTCTCTTAAATTTAAACTTGCCACCATACTTGTGGAAGCAGCATTCGGAAGCACCGCTCTTGCATCTTCCGCAGGAATACCCTTTTCAGTTAATTCAAGATAAAATGCCGAAATTTCACCCATAAAATTTTCAAATTTTTCTTTTAATTCTTGATTTTCTGCAATACTATCGGGAATTAAATATTCAAACTGCTCTTTTTCTTTAACGTATCTTTGTGATTTTTGCGAGAATGACATGTGTCTGTGTCTAACAAGCTGATGAGAGCATGCCCGCGATATATTGCTTATTGCGAAGCTGACCTGTATATGTTCAATTGTGCTGTAATGCCCCGATGAGATAACTCTGTTTATCAGTTTAAGCATTTTTTCTTTATCTTGAGCATTATCACACTCATAAATATTCAAAGGCGAATCACTGCTATAGCAGGTTCTGCAGGCCGTATAAATTGTTTTAAGCATATTTTCGGGTTTTGAAATTAATTTAACCTGTGCGTATCCGTCTTTTGTCATATCATCCTCCGTTACATATAAAAACCCGTCAATAAAGCGGGTTTAAAAAAGCTGTGCTTTGTAAAACAAAGCACAGCAAAAGTTATTTCTGATTTTTCTGATAACGTTTTTTGAATTTTTCAATACGACCTTCAGTATCAACTATTTTTTGATTTCCGGTATAAAACGGATGGCAGTGGTTGCATATTTCAACCGTGATATCATCCATAACGGAGCCTGTTTCAATTTCGTTACCGCATACACATTTAATAACTGTTTTTTTATATTCCGGATGTATGTCTTTTTTCATTTTCTCATTCCTTTTTTATTTAATTGTCCGATATTGAATTATATACACCTAAAAAATTTATATCAAGTATATATTAAAAAAGTTGAAATAAAGCGTAAATAATTATATTAT
>CANQZO010000162.1 GCA_947628355.1 Candidatus Gastranaerophilales bacterium
CCCTCGGGTTTAGGAGTACCCGCAGCTAAATGCACAGCTTCAAAGGCCATACCTCCAACAAAACCTGATAATGCCGCACTGCTAAGATTTTCTGTAGAAGCATTCACCCATTCGTCAAAAGAAACTTCTTTTCCGTCAATAGCACAAGTTAAAAGATAATTAACACCCCCGCCGACAGCTGCGGCCGATATAGCGGCAGAACCCCCCGTTATTCCTGCGGCAAGAAATCTTCCGAATATTTGGCTGGAAGCAGTAGTGCCTGATGCAGCCATAGGTCTTAATAATAAGGACTTATGATAACCGGTGGCACCTGCAACAGCTGATGATGCGGTTGAAACTACCGCTGTTTTACCCAAATCCGCCCAAGAAAAATCAACATCATCATTAAACGCAGCTTCTGTTAAATAATTACCAATCCCTATACCGTCACCAATGATAAGAGATGTTGTTTCACTTTCAACGAAACCTGCAACAACTTTATTTATTGCAGTATTACCTAATGCATTACCGACAGCTTTACCTGCGCCCATACCTACGGCGGTAAATGCGGAATTAACAACACCGTTAGAAACGTCCTGCATAACTTCTTTAAATGAATATCCGTCTTTTTCAGTTAAACCGTCAACAGCTTGAGGTATCATATATGCAGCAGTTCCTGCTGCAGTTAATGTACCTATTGCGGCTAAAGTACCACCCGTAGTGGCAGTTCCTATAATAGCCGTTGTAGCCGCAAGGCTTGTTCCGCCGGTAAATGGAGCAGCTACAACACCTGCTGCAATTAAACCTACAACAGCCAAACTTGAAGCTATACCCGAGATAATATTAGTGCACATTTTTTGACCTTGGATATATTTAGAAACGCTTTCAACTATTTTGGAATTTGATAAATCAACTTGACCGTTAATTAAGTTATTAAGTTCTTCATCATTAAGCTCATTGCCCGTAACTGATTTATATACATCATTTAATTTTGAAGGATCATTTTTTAATTCTTCAATTTGCTTTTTAAGTTCATCAATTTGTTTTTGAACCTTATCAGAGCCTGCGCCTATGCCCGTAGCATTTTTAAACCAATCCCACCCTTTAGCAATCCAGCCGTTATTATCTTTAACAGCTTGGAATTGTTCTTCATAGGCTAAAACCATATTTTCCAGATAATCTGTTAGTGCTTGAGTTAATTGTTCCTGCTGAGAAGCAGTTGTATTACCTACCCCAGCGCCATTTGACAAATTAACCTGCTGAGAGGATACGGAATTATCAACAGGAGATAATTCTGAGTAGTTTTCATCAATCTGACTATCATCAAATACTGCTACATCATATTGATTACTAACAGAAGAATTAAGATATTCCTTACCATATTCAAAATTATCTGAAACTCTGCCTACAGACATAGAACTACCTTTTCTGCTTCATACACATATCATGTCGGCAGTTTTTGGTTTTTCTTTAGTCTTTTTTTTATTTTAATTAAATTTTGTTACATTACTTAATTCATTATGATAAAATTAATTTTAATGAAAATACTTTTTGTAACAGATTTATATCCGATAAAAGACGAGAAAATTGCAAGAGCTCTTTATTATTTTGTTCGCGATTGGCAAAAATTGGGGCATAAAGTTGATGTAATAAGGGCTAATTTTATTTTAAATACTCTTATCCGAGGCAGAAAAATAATTAAAGAACAAAAATATAATCAAAACGGGATTGATATTTATAATTTGAATTTTCATACTCCGTTTTGGTTTAATGTCTATAATAAGCTGCCTAAAGAATTTTCGCTGAAAAATTATGATTTAATAATATCTCACATGCCCTGCGGTGCTTTAATGGCGCAAAAACTGCTTAAACGAGAAAAAATAAAATACGTCTGCGCTGTTCACGCTTCTGATATAAAAGTTATGCAAGATATCAAATACTCTTTATTTTTTGCCCGTCAGCTAAAAAAAGCCTGCATTTCGGCTGATAAAATTTCGGCAAGAAGTTACGTACTAAAAAATAAGATTGAAAACATCATCCCAGAAATAAGTAATAAAACATTTATTGCATATTCGGGACTTGATGAAGAACTCTTGCAAAGCGGTGAACAAAAACAATTTAATCCCGAAAATATTACAATAACTACAGCAGGAAGTTTAATAAAGCGTAAAAACATTGATTTAATTATAAAATCGCTTTCTAAAATTCAAAATAAAAATATAAAATTAAAAATAATCGGTGAGGGAAAAGAAGAAAAACGCTTAAAAAGCCTTGCAAAACAATGTAAACTTCAAGACAAAGTCACATTTACGGGGCATATTTCGCGAAATGAAGTAATGCAAGAGCTTTATAATTCCGACATTTTTGTCTTAATAAGCGACAATGAAACTTTCGGACTTGTATATTTAGAGGCTATGAGTGCGGGTAACATAGTAATTGCAAAGAAAAATGACGGAATTGACGGTATTTTAAAAGACGGAGAAAACGCCTTTTTAATTAACCCTAATACAAATGAGCTTATTAATTGTATTGAAAAAATCATATCGCTTAACGAAAATGAAAGAAATACAATAATAAATAATGCGAAAGAAACCGCAAAAACTTACAGCTCAAAATCGGCAGCCGAAAATTATATAAAAAATATACAATAATTTTGTTTGTTTTATAATGAAGCAATGGAAAAAATAAAAACAGTCATAAAGAATATGCTCGGCAAGAAGTCAACCGACGCATTTATAAATGAGAGCAACACAACAGAATTAAAAAAGACATTAAATATATTTGACCTTTTAATATTAGGTGTAAGCGCAGTAGTCGGGACGGGAATATTTACGATAATAGGAAGTGCAATAGTAGGAAGCTCCGACGGCTTAGGAGCAGGCACGGCTGTTATTGTATCAATGTTAATAGCAGCACTTGCAAGTTTATTTTCAGCTCTTGCATATTCGGAAATAGCCGCTATGATACCTGTTGCCGGAAGTGCATACACTTTTACATACGCAACAATGGGTGAATTTATGGCTTGGATGGTCGGCTGGATATTAATGCTGGAGTATGCCATAGGGAATATTACCGTAGCAACGGCTTGGACGGGATATTTAACACAGTTATTAAAAGGATTTAAGCATATTTTGCCTGAATTTATAGTTAATTGTCCTTTATGGTTAAGAAATGATTTCCGTTCAATGTATACGATGTGCGATAAATACGGCTGGAATATACATGATAAAATGCCGTTTATTCACTTGCCTTTTGGGATTGAAATCCCTTGCGCGATAAATATACCTGCAATTTTTATAGTTCTTGTGCTTACAATCCTTTTAATTAAAGGAGTAAAAGAATCCACAAGAGTTGCGGGGATTATGGTTTTTGTAAATTTATCAATTATCATATCATTTGTACTTGTAGGGGCAAAATATGTAGCACCTTCAAATTGGACACCCTTTGCACCAAACGGAATTGAGGGAATACTTGCGGGTACATTTATAATATTTTTCGCATACATTGGATTTGACGCAATATCAACGGCGGCGGAGGAAACAAAAAATCCGCAAAGAGATTTACCTATTGCTATTATAGGCACTCTCGTATTATGTACTATTCTCTATATCTCGGTAGCACTTGTGCTAACAGGTATAATTCCGCTTGGAAGCATTGATACACAAGCTCCTTTAGCTCACGCTATGCGTGCAATAGGTAAAAACTGGTATGCTGGCGCAATATCAGTTGGCGCACTTTGCGCGCTAACTTCGGTGCTGCTTGTTTATCAACTCGGAACAACAAGAATTTTCTACGCAATAGCCCGCGATAACTTTCTACCCCGCAATATTATGAAAATCCATAAAAAATTTAAAACACCTCATATTATAACCTGGATTTCGGGCTTGATAGTTATAATCGGCTCATTGTTCATGGATTTAAACATCTCGGCAGAACTCTGTAATTACGGCACATTTGCTTCTTTTGTAATAATTTGTATAGAAGTATTAATTTTAAGAAAAACGGAGCCAAACAGATATCGTCCGTTTAAAGTCCCGTTTTGTCCTTTATTTCCGATACTCGGCATAATAATGTGCAGCTGTTTTATGATATATAAAAGCATTTCGGGCGGCACATCTTCACTTTATTTTCTGTTATGGGTTATAATAGGACTTGCAATATATATACTATACGGATATAAAAATAAACGAAATAAGGAGGAATTATGAAAAAAAGTTTAATTCTTGCAATCGCAATTATTGCAATGACGCTTCCTGCAATTGCCCAAACAATACCGGTAATTAACCACAACAATCCTAACAGCACCACTCCTTCGGCAATAACCACTCCCGACGCAGGTGTATCGGGATTGAAACCGGGATATAACGATACATATTATACTCACTATAAAACCATTACCGGATATAAATCAAACGGAAGATGGGGATTTTACAGCGAAAACGGCAGAATAAATCTTCCCCCTATGTATACAGAGATTGAAGGACAAAATTATAACAACATTAAAG
>CANQZO010000163.1 GCA_947628355.1 Candidatus Gastranaerophilales bacterium
ATATTTTTTTTCAAACATAAATTTACAAATCGCAAAAATATTGTTAATATTATTTATGTTGGAATGAAAAAGGAGAATAAAATGGCAATTAGTATTAGAGCAGCCCATAATAATGTTATGTCCGAAAGGTATAACAAAAAAAATGTACTGGTTTATATGGTTTTAGCAGCTTTAGCTTCTATTTTTTCCGGATTATGCACTAAAAATACGGCACCAAATATTATGGCAGCTACAGTTTTAATTAATCTTATAGTTATTATAATCTGTTTTGGCGTTGCCCCTTTGGCTATACACAACAGATATAAGGAGAGTAAAAATATTTTTCCATCTGTAATCGGTGACATAAAAAATATTTTATTATTAGCTATAAAAAATATTGCAGGGGCACTCATTGTTTCAATAATTTTAGGGTGTGTATTCGGTCTGATTTCTATTTTGACTTTAAAATTATCACCAATTGCAGGTATAATTATATTAATACCTTTATTACTTATTTATTTTTTATTAATAACAGGGCTTTATGCTCAATTTACAACAAAACTTGATTTAAAAGATTGGTTACACTTCAAAAATGCTCTAAATTTAATCAAAAATAACTATAAATCATTTTGTATCTATTATTTAAAAAATATAATCCTTTATATTATAGCTCTTATTTTTATCTTTGCGGCAAGTGCTGCTTTAACTGGTTTGTCACAGGGAAACAGCGAGGTATTAAAGATTACCTCAAGTATTATAGGCGGCATTATAGACAGTGTAATCGGTACTTATGTTGCTTTATATGCAATTGATATAACCGGACAATTTTTACAAGAAATTATGCCAAAAACTGAATAAATTAATAAATCATAATTAACAAAAGGCGGGGCTTATAGCCTCGCCTTTTAGTTAAAGTTTTTTGCACATAAATATGCACCTGACCAGCAGTTTTGAAGATTAAATCCGCCGGTATAGCCGTCTATATTTAATATTTCGCCTATAAAATAAAGTCCTTTTACAAGTTTTGACTCCATTGTCTTGGGGTTTATTTCATCTAAATCCACACCGCCCGCCGTTACTATTTCGCTGTCTTTTTTGAATGAATGAACATGCAGTTTTAAACATTTTATTGAACTTATTAATCTTTCTTTTTCACTTTTTGTAAGCTGTGCGCACTGTTTATCAATATCTATTTCGTTAATTTGTGCTGTTTTTATAATAAAATTTTGGCTCACGTACTTTGAAAATACGTTTTTTATTGTTTTTTTGGAGTTATCTTTAATACATTGCTCAATATTTTCAACAGGTTCATTGTTCAAACAAAATATAACTTCAAGCGGATTTTCTTTTGTAATTTCTTTAAACGCATTAACAGCAGACACTTTAAATGCCAAAGGTCCTGATATTGATTTATGAGTAATCAATAAATCTCCCGATAATTCTTTTTTATCGATTTTTGCGCTTGCGCATTTAAAACTCAAACCCGAAAGCGAATACAAATAATTTTCTTCTATATCAAGCGCGCAAAGTGAGGGTTTAGGCTCTATTATTTTATGTCCCATTGTTTTTGCAAGTACAAATCCGTTTAAATGCCCGCCCGCTGAAATTATTACGCTGTCAAATGTGTATTTTCCTTTATTGGTAACAACTTCAAAGAAATCTGAACATTTTTTAACTCCTATAACTTTTTCTTTTTTATGAATAAAATTTGATGTATTTAATTGATTAGAAAGTGTTTGAGCTGTTTTTAAAGCACTGTTTGATACGGGAAATACCCTTTTATCTTCCTGTACATAAGTTTCAATTCCTAAATCTTTAAAGAGGTTTCTTGTATCTTTTTGTGAGAACCTTGAAAATACTGATAACAAAAACTTTTCACCGCGCGGGTAATTTTTAACAAATTCTTTTACATCGTCCTCGTCATAAGTCAAATTACATCTTCCGCCGCCTGTTGGTAAAAGAGTTGTAAAGGGTTCATTTTCGTCAAACCCGAAAACTTTAACATAAGGATTTTTAGCAAGTAAAACACTAACTAAACCGCCGGCTGCGCCCAAACCTATAACCGCAATTTTTAATTCCGTGTCACACTTTGCCGACGCCTTATCGTCGCCGTTCAAGTGCTTACCTTTTACAGCAGACGCTCCAAAATTCCACTTATCCTTATCGCGAAATTTTCTCGGACTTTTAGATATCGACTCTTGTTCCATACAAAAAAACGTCATCTAATGTTTCTAAATCTTCATGCAGTTGAAGTAGCGATTTTTTATATTTCGGATGTTCATAATCCGGAATTAACTCCAAAAGCGGAACAAGAGCGAATGCTCTTTCATGCAGATGAGGGTGAGGAATTTTTAAATCGGGTTCATCCACTGTTAAATCGCCGTAAAACAAAATATCTATATCAATTTTGCGGGCCTCATAATTCAGCGAGCTTGATTTTTCTCTGCCCATTCTGATTTCGGTATTT
Organism: Candidatus Gastranaerophilales bacterium; assembly: GCA_947628355.1. Taxonomy (GTDB): domain Bacteria; phylum Cyanobacteriota; class Vampirovibrionia; order Gastranaerophilales; family Gastranaerophilaceae; genus Avigastranaerophilus. The sequence continues at coordinate 2,447 of CANQZO010000163.1, forward strand.
TTGCACAAATCCAAAAGCTCGCGCGGAGAAAGTTTTGTTTTTACCTCAATAACTCCGTTCACAAACCAATCTAAATCCTTGTTGCCCCACGGTTCTGTTTCATACAATGCTGATGTTCTTACAACAGTAACCATGCCGTTTTCGCTGAGCAATTTTACTGCCTGCTGTAAATAGCCGACCTTATCTCCTACATTTGAACCTAAACACAAATACGCTACTGCCATTAGAACTCCTTAACTACATTGTATTATTGATTTGAAAAAATTACAACTTTATTACTTTTTTAATTAAAATTTGTAATAATAATTAAAAGTTGAATTCATACACTTAAAATTTATGATAAACTTTAATTATGTTTACAGGATTAATTGAAGAACAAGGCGAGGTTAAGTCCTGCACTTTAACTCAAATGGGAATGGAATTATCGGTATTATGCACAAAAGTGCTTACCGATATCAGTTTAGGTGCGAGTATTTGCATTAACGGTGCCTGCCAAAGCGTTACTGCGTTTAATAAAAACGGATTCAGTGTTCAGGTTTCCAATGAAACTCTTAACGTCACCAATTTTAAGGACTTAAAAATCGGAGATAAAGTTAATCTTGAACGGGCATTGACACTTAATAAAAGGCTTGACGGACATATTGTTTCGGGTCACGTCGACTGCACTTCAGAATTTATCGAATATAAAAACGACGGATTTTCCAAAACTTTTTTCTTTAAACTCCCTAAAGAGTTTACGAAATACGTTATTTATAAAGGCTCAATTGCCGTAAACGGAGTCAGTCTTACGGTTGCGAGCATTAATGATAATATTTTTTCGGTTGAGCTTATTCCCTCAACTTTAAAAGAAGTTAATCTTAAAGACCTCAAAAAAGGCGAAAAAGTTAACATTGAAACCGATATCTTCGCAAAATATATTGAAAAAATTTTTAATTCAAAAGATAATACAAGTAAAATAGATTATAATTTTTTAGCAGAAAACGGGTTTGTGTAAAATGAGCGAAATTAAGTTTAATACAATAGAAGAAGCAATAAAAGATTTCCAAATGGGTAAGCCTGTAATAGTTGCAGATGATGAGGACAGGGAAAATGAGGGCGATGTTATAATTCCCGCCCAATTTGCAAACGCGAATACGGTCAATTTCTTAATATCACACTGCAAAGGTGTTTTATGTCTTGCATTGACTCGTGAAAAGGCGGAAAAACTCGGTTTGAGCGAAATGGTAAGCCACAATACAGACCCTAAAGGAACGGCATTTACTCAAAGTATTGACGCCAACAAAAAATACGGAGTTACAACAGGTGTTAGTGCATTTGACAGAGCTAAAACCATTGAAGTGGCCATAGCAAATGATGCCGTGCCGTCTGATTTATCACGTCCCGGGCATGTGTTCCCTTTAATAGCAAGAGACGGCGGAGTATTGGAACGTGTCGGTCACACCGAGGCTTCGGTTGATTTAGCAAGATTAGCAGGGCTGATACCCGCAGCAGTTATATGCGAAATCGTAAATGATGACGGGACAATGGCAAGACGCGATGATTTGGTTAAATTCTCTCAACTGCATAATCTGAAATTTGTTACGGTTGCGCAGTTAATTGAATACAGACTCAGAAAAGAAACCTTTATGAAGCGCGAAGCAGAGGCAAATCTGCCTTCTGATTTCGGCGATTTTAAAGTTTACGGATATATTAACAAATTAAACGGAATAGACCAAATAGCAATAGTTAAAGATGACGGAACCGATAAAATCCCAATGGTGCGTGTACATTCAGAGTGTTTAACGGGCGATGTATTCCATTCAAAAAGATGTGACTGCCAAAATCAGCTTGAGTCTGCACTAAGGCTTATAGACAGTTACGGAAAAGGCGCTCTGGTTTATATAAGAGGACATGAGGGCAGAGGAATAGGACTTGTTAATAAAATAAAAGCATACGCACTCCAAGAGCAGGGGCAGGATACCGTTCAAGCAAATATTTCACTCGGATTTCAGCCCG
>CANQZO010000164.1 GCA_947628355.1 Candidatus Gastranaerophilales bacterium
TTATCTTTTTATGTCGACGGCAAACTCTTTTCCGGTGACGCCCTGTTTAAACACAGTATAGGCAGAACTGATTTTATTGACGGAGATTATGATACATTAATTTTCTCTATACAAACCAAACTGTTTACACTTCCCGACGAAACAAAAGTATACCCCGGACATGGTCCGTCATCAACTATCGGTGAAGAGAAAAAACATAATCCGTATTTAAAATAAATTATCGGCCAAATACTAATCCGCTATTCTACAGCAATGAATCAAAAGAGTACCATATTTACATTACTTCGACTGCTGCACCGTTTAACATTAAGTATTCCTGTAAGCCTCTTACTACATCGTCGCGAAATTCCAGTAAAAAAGTTCCTAAGGCTTCACTTAAATTTTGATTTGATTCTTTCATATATATCCTTTATTTATTTTCTAAAATTATTAACGGCATTAATTAAAAATTCTTTAGTTATAAACCGAGTGAATTAACATTTCGTTACAAAATAAAAAAAATACTCCCCTAAAAGTAGTATTTAATTTGTATATATATTCAAATAATAACGATTATTTACATCAAAAAAATGATATTAAAAAAGGCTAAATATGATAACCTTTACTTACTAAACGGAATGTAACAAAAAAGAAAGGACTATTATGCAAATAAGCAAAATTGGTTTAACCACAAAAAAAGCTGTTCAGAAAAATAATACAGAAAAAAGATTAACTACAAATCCTTTTGGTGTAAGTTTTAAGGGTAATGTTATACAAGCAGATGTATTTGAAACAGGAAATAAAACAAGTATAACAAAAAATATAAGCGAAAAAAGCAAACTATTTGCTTCTGCAGTAGTAAGCGGAATTAACAGTTTTAATGAATCTTTTAAATCAAGAATGAATGCAATAGTTTCTTTCGGAAAAAAAGTTGCATCTGACACATTAGAAACTCTTGAAAGAATCGGAAACACGGAAGTTAAAATAAATATGGACGGGATAAAGGATAAAATATTCCCCGACAGGAAATATGAGGTAAAAAATCTTTCTAAAATGCCTGTCGAAGAATTAAAAAATATGTGGCAGGATTTAACACATGATGAAGCAGCTTAAATATAGGGGAGAGAGAATAAATGGATAACAATCAAAAGATAAAAAATATTATAAAATCATTAGGCGAACATCAAGATTCGCATGCCGCAATTGAACTTTTAACCGAGCTCGGTACAAATTCTCCCGATGATGAAATCAGAGAACTTACGGCTCAAACTTTAATAAAGAAAAACACTCATGAATCTTTAAGAGTTGTTCTTATTTCAAAAGGCAAAGGAATAAATGATTTAAGTGCAAGAGTAGCAATGGCTTCCATTAATGAATTATTATCATTAAAAGATAAAACGGAAGCTATAAAAATATTAGATGACACAATAAAAATGCACTCAGAAGAAGATGTAAGAAATACGGCGCGTTCGGTAAAAGCGTTAATGACATTCAGTTCATAAAAAATAAAAAAATAAATAAAAGCCTCCTGATTAAAGGGAGGCTTTTTTGATATAATAAAGAAATCGGAGGGAAATATGAAAACATATAATATAGCACTACTTGCAGGCGACGGAACTGGAAAAGAAGTAACAGATGAAGCCGTTAAAGTATTAAAAGCTATTGAGCAAAAATATAAGGTTGAATTTAATTTTGAACCTGCACTTATAGGCGGATGCGCGTATGATAAATATAAAACTCCGCTTCCTGATACAACTCTGAATTTGGCAAAAAGCTCGGATGCGGTATTATTAGGGGCTGTTGGAGGCTGGGAATATGATAAACTCCCGCCGGAAGTAAGACCCGAGAGGGCTTTGCTCGGAATAAGAAAAGAACTTAATCTTTTTGCAAATCTTCGTCCCGCTGTTGTATACCCTGAATTAACCTCTATATCACCGTTAAAAGAAGATATTGCTGCGGGTACGGATATAATGATTATACGAGAATTAACAGGCGATGTATATTTCGGCACTCCCAAAGGCATAGAATTGAAGAATGGTGAAAAATACGGGTTTAATAATATGTGCTATTACGAGAGTGAAATTAAAAGAATAGCCCATATTGCTTTTAAAACAGCAATGCAGCGTAATAAAAAATTATGTTCGGTTGATAAAGCAAATGTTTTGGATGTATCAAGATTATGGCGGGAAACGGTTGCACAAGTTGCTAAAGAATATCCACAAGTCGAACTGACAAATATGTATGTGGATAATGCGGCAATGCAAATAATCAGAGCCCCGAAACAATTTGATGTTATTCTCACGGGCAATATATTCGGCGATATACTATCTGATGAAGCGTCTATGCTGGCGGGTTCTTTAGGATTACTACCCAGTGCATCATTATCAGACACTAAACCTGCAATGTATGAACCAATCCACGGGAGCGCTCCCGACTTAAAAGGACTTAATATAGTTAACCCGATTGCAACTATACTCTCTGCCGCAATGATGTTAAAGTATTCATTTAATATGAATAACGAGCATGACGATATTGTTAAATCCGTAAGAAAAGCATTAAAAGACGGTTTTAGAACTAAAGATATTGCACTTCAAGGCATGGAAACAGTGTCAACCTCAAAAATGGGAGATGTTATATATAACAATATTTTAGCTGATTAATAATACTAAAGTGCTAATAAACTGGTATTATTTCATTTGATTTAAAACTATACCACGGGAGAGTGAAAAGCCGTTATAAATACGTTATAGTTAAAATGTAGATTGAAGCTGACGAACACTTTCTTTCGGGGTTGCGAAAAAGTATTATTTATATAGTTCGGGTTTAAGTTTCAATCTACACTTTTTTATGCGGATTTTTAAAAAATTATGTTAAAATATAATATATTGATAAAAGAGGGAAAATAATGAAGAAATACAATAAACTGATTAAATTGATAATGATATTATCCGTCATTGGAGGATTAAGCATAAGTTCAATGCCTGCTGTATTTTCAGCACCGACTGCCGTAAAAAGTGCACCTGCAGCCGTAAAAACAGCACCGTCCTACACTTGTGTAAATCCGATTGATGTTGTCAATGCTCCGTCAAAATATTTAAACAAAAATATAACTTTTGAAGCGGAATTTGAAACATATACTTCTTTAGGGCTTGATTATAAACCCGCATATAAAGACCCTGCAAAATATATAGGGATTTTAATAAGAAGAAATGACGTAAAAACAAAATCCATACCGTTAGCTGAAATGAAAATATTTGTAGACCGAGAAACAGCAGAAAAACATCCAGATTTAGAAGCAGGCGATAAAATTAAAATTTCCGGAACAGTATTTTCTACGGCATTGGGCGATCCTTGGGTTAATGTCAAAAAACTTGAAGTTTTAACAACAAAAACAAAAGAAAAGAAATAACATAAATGCAATCGGGAGAGAGTTGTGAAAGAAAATAAAAAAGCATATCTTACCATACATGGACACTTCTATCAGCCGCCCAGAGAAAACCCCTGGCTTGAAACAATAGAAGTGCAGGATAGTGCTAATCCTTTTCACGACTGGAATGCAAGAGTTACTGCGGAATGCTACACACCAAACTCCGTTTCAAAAATAGTTACTCAAGATAATAAAATTCTTGACATTGTAAACAACTACGCATATATCAGCTTTAATTTCGGTCCCACCCTGTTATCGTGGATGGAACATTACAGTCCTTATTCTTATGACAGAATAATTAAAGCTGATGTTGAAAGTGCCGGAAGAAATAACGGGCATGGTAATGCTATTGCACAGGTTTATAACCATATAATAATGCCTCTTGCAAATAAAGACGATAAATATACCCAAATTATATGGGGGATAAAAGACTTTCAATACAGGTTCGGCAGAAAACCCGAGGGAATGTGGCTTGCCGAAACGGCTTGTGACGATGCAACACTTGAAGCACTTATTGATTGCGGTATAAAATTTACAATTCTTTCACCTTATCAGGCTAAGAGCGTTAGAAAATTAAATTCAAATGACAATTGGAGCGATGTAAGCTGGGGAAATATAGATCCTGCAAGGGCATACAGATATTTTACAAAATCTGATAAAACAAAATACATTGATTTATTCTTTTATGACGGTTCAATATCAAAATCAGTAGCATTTGATGAACTTTTAACCGACGGAAACAAGTTTATATCAAGATTAAAAGACGGAATATCAAATTTAAGAGATTATAACCAGCTTGTAAATATAGCAACAGACGGCGAAAGCTACGGACACCATACAAAATTTGGAGATATGGCGCTTTCATATATTTTAAAAGTTAAAGCAGAAGATGAAGGATTTGAAATAACCAATTACGCTAATTATCTTGAACAAGAAGGCGTGCAGTATGAAGTTGATATAAAAGATGTTTCCTCTTGGAGCTGTTCACACGGAGTCGGCCGCTGGTGCGATGATTGCGGATGTTCCACAGG
>CANQZO010000165.1 GCA_947628355.1 Candidatus Gastranaerophilales bacterium
TCTCTTGTTGAAGTAAAGTCGCTCTTATCAAATATTTCAAGCCCTACATTTTGGTCTACAAGCCCGCTTTTTACAACTGCCAATAATGCGCTGTCCCTATCGGTATTTGTATATTTACCCGCTTCCAGAAATACCGTAACTTTTGAACCGTCTATGCTTCTTTTTGCAGCTATGCCGTTTCGAGCTAAAAGAGTTTGTATTTCTATTGCTTTACCTTGGTTATCCGTTGTGACTATATCAAATTGTTCTTTTTGCATTTTTTCAACAACCTGTCCGTGAGAAGACCCTTTTGAACCACTGACAGACACTGTTATTACAAGAATAAGTATAAATATAAAAGCACCAACTCCGCCTATAACTGAGTATAATATTTTCTTATCCTTTAATAATTCTTTGAGTTTATCCATAAATCCCTAATCTTACACTAACATCCATTTGATATTATACTATTTTTTTATTTTTTCGGTAACTTCTTAACATTTTGCCAATTACTTTTTATTAAATTGCAATATTCATAACTGCGTTATAGGCATTTATTACTTTTGATGTCATTTGTGTTGCAAGTGATATACCAAGCTCTGCTTTTGACATTGCGGTTATTACATCATGTATATCCACTTCGGAATTTCCCATCATTTGTTGATTTAACAATTGATCGGGTTTTTCTATTTCACTGTTAAGATTACTTACCATACCCGACAGCACAGTCTTGAAATCAGCGCCTTCGCTTATTGAGGAAGTGCCAAAACCTTTTAATGAAAATTCATCAATCGGACCTAAAGAATTAATATTTGAAAATATATTTACATTCGGAACTATTCTGCTTTCTATCATACATTTACCTTTCCTATAAATAATTTGCTAAAATATTTTTAACGTAATTTTGTGTTTCGCGAAACGGAGGAACTCCGTTGTATTTATCTACATTCCCGGGCCCTGCGTTATATGCGGCAAGCCCAAGAACAATATTTCCGTTATATCTGTCAATCATGCTTTTTAAATATCTGACTCCGCCGTCTACATTTTGAACGGGATTATAAGGGTCTGTTACTCCTAATGATTTTGCCGTCGCAGGCATTAATTGCATTAAACCCAATGCCCCGACTGATGACTTCGCATGCGGGTTATATCCCGATTCCTGCCTTATAACCGCATTTACAAGTTTTTCATCCAGCCCGTGTTTTTTGGATATTTTGGAAATTAAATCTTTTATTTGCGCTTTATCAGGTTTTACACTGCTTATCGGAAACGGTAATATTTCATCTGTTTCATCATCATTTAAAAATATGTTATTATCTAAAAGCCGAGCTTCAACATTCCTCCTTGTTAAATCTCCGAATTTTACACTTGAGGGATTTTGATTAACATTAAATCTTGTATGAACATTTAATGAAGAATTCATAACATCTTCAAATGTTCTTAATTCCTTTTGTTCCGGCATTTGAGGCAATTGCTCGGTTCTCGGTTTAACATAATTTTCAAGCTGTCTTGCCCTTTGAATTGCCTGCGCCTGACCTGATGTATTTAATAAATTTTGTATCATCCCTGTAAACATTACACACTACCCTTTACTTTTTAGCTTCCTATTGATGCCGCCCTGTCTGCCATTGATTTGGTAATTGAAATAATAGATAAACTTGCTTCGTATGCCCTTTGTGCAAGTATTGCGTCTGATATTTCAACAAGGGGATCAACATTTGATGTTCTTATGTAGCCGTTTTCATCTGCATCCGGGTGCCCCGGTTTATATATTTTTTCGCCGAGCGTAGGGTCTTCAACTACACCTGCCATTGCAACACTGCCCGAAGCATAAGGCATTGTACCCGCACCAAATGCACTTTCTTTCATTTGATTCATTACACTTAAAAATGAACTTCTGTCTGTCGCAACCACTAGCGGTATTTTTCTGACATAGTTCGGTGTATCAAGGTTTGCTATATTCTTTGAATTTATATCAAGCCTTGCTGAGTGTACCTTTAGGCCGTCACAGCCTACATTCATTGCACTAAATAATCCCATTATTAATTACTTCCTACGTTTATTACCGTTCTCATTTCAGTTATTAATGACGTCATACGTCTTGTTGCTATTGTATATAACAGCGAGTTTTTCTGCATTTCCGATAACTCTGTTGCCGCATCAATTTTTTCATCGCTTGTATCAACCATAACGGGTGACGGCCCCATTTTCGCAGCAAGCTGAGTTTCTAACGGTGTTGATGTCCCGCCTAAATATGCCGCAAATGATATATCCTTTCTCCTGTAATTAGGAGTGTGCATATTCGCCAGATTTGATGATAACGCTTTATGTCTTTCCGCTATCAAATCCAGTGCATTTAATGTTCTTGTTATTGAATTTTCAGGATTTATCATTTACTCTCCTTATTGATTTAATTGCATTGCTTTCGAATACATATCATTTATTGTCTGCATTACTTTAAAACTTGCAAGCATTGAAGCATTTAACCTTAAAACCGTATTTACTTCATTTATCATATCCACATTTGTTGTTTCTATGCTTCCCTGTTTAATTCTTGTATGATTTTTTAATAATGCAGGTTCTCCCGAATCAGCAGTAAGGTAGAATTTATTGTTATCACCTTTTTTTAAGCCCTCAGGATTTTGAAAATTTACAACGGGAATTATTCCTAAAACTTCTCTTTTTGTACCGTCATTTGAAAATATTTCAACTTCACCGTTCGGTTTTATTGCTAAGTTTTCATAGTTTATCGGAATTTGTATTCCGTCACCTACTAAATATCCGTCATTTGTTATTAAATAACCGTCTTTATCCAGTTTAAATGAGCCCTCACGGGTATATGCCACTTCTCCCGTTTGAGAGGTTACGGGGAAAAATCCCATTCCGTCAAGTGCAATATCAAATTCCCTGTCAGTCCTTTGAATATTTCCTTGTCCGTAATCGGTTCGTTCTACTCCGCTTAAATATCCGTTTTCGCCAAGCATTTGTTCAAAACGCACGCCCTTATAGCCGAATGTATTGTAATTCGCTATATTTGAAGAAATATATCCCATCTTCTCAAATTGAAGCTGGGCATTAACTACTCCTTTATTTATTATTCCCTGTAATGTCATTTACTTGCCTTTCTAACTGCTCAGCGCCGATATGGCTCTTTGTAAATTCGAATTTTGTATCAAATATAATTGTCTGTTTGCTTCAAATGTTTTAGGATACATCATTGCTTCCATAAATTCCGTTTCCAATGTTACATTTGAATATTCTGCATAACGCTGTCTTACATTAGGAGCCAGAACTGCTCTGCCATCCTGTGTAACTACTGACAGCGTTCCTGCCGTTTCAAATTTATTTGTTTTATTATTTAATACTCTTACTACACCGTTTAAATCTATTGTTATGTCATCAAGTTTTTCGGGTATTACAGGCAATACCAAGGGTGTACCCATATTTGTCAATACATTTGCTCCGTCAAGGGTCAATATTGCCCCGTTTTTATCCATTTTAAATCTGCCGTCACGGGTTAATTTTATTCCCTCTTTTGATTGAGTTTGAAAATATCCTTTTTCTGCAAGCGCAACATCTAACGGGTTTTCGGTTAATCCTATTCTGCCTACGGTATCATCCGTTGTAGTTGAAAGTGCATCTTCGCCGATAAACTCCGCAAATGAGGAAATGACGGGCACTTTTCTTTGATAACCGATTTTATCAAACCCCGTTATGTTATCATTGGCTATTCCCATAAGAAGCGTCTGCATTCTCATGGCTCTGATATTTTGTACTATTCCTTGTTCCGTAAAATGAACCGCGCCGTTAATCATACATTTTCCCTTTTTTTCTCTTTATAATGATATAATATTGAAAGTCAAAAGTACCCGTATTTATGGTTGAAATATATGATTTTCTTCTTCTCTTTCTCATCTGTTTGTATGATTTTTTGGAACTGATTTTTTTTGTATGTTATTATATGATAAGGAAGTAACGGATTAGGGTTATGATTTTTAAGAAAATTATTCCTGCTATAATATTATTACTGGTATTTTCTGCCAGAGCCGAGGCAATTAAAATAGGACTAAAAACCGACGCAAAAGAAATTAAAATTGCTTCTTCCGTTCCTGCAGAAATTTATGACGGGCTTAGGAATAAACTTTTATATGAAATAAGACCTATGAAAATTTATGAATTTCGTTCAAAAGGCAGAGAACTTGCAGTCACTATAGACAGAAAAGATATAGGACTTAATACAAATCAAATTATTATAAAAACTAAAAAACCCGGGTATTTGTGCTCAAAAAAAGCATGGTATCGCGGTGAATTTATTATAAACAATATGGGTTCGGGGTTAACCTTGATTAATAATGTGGGGCTTGAAGATTATTTAAAAGGAGTAGTACCCTCCGAAATGCCTTCAAAATGGAACTCTGAGGCATTAAAAGCGCAGGCTATCGCAGCAAGAAGTTATG
>CANQZO010000166.1 GCA_947628355.1 Candidatus Gastranaerophilales bacterium
CTTCAATAATAAGTCCGTCAGCGCCTGCCGCTACTGCAGCTTTTGACATTGGGGCAACTTTATCTCTTAACCCTGTAGCATGACTTGGGTCAACTATTATCGGAAGGTGTGAAATTTTTTGAACAACCGGAATTGCAGATAAATCAAGGGTATTTCTTGTTATATGTTCAAAAGTTCTTATTCCGCGTTCGCAGAGAATAACCTGCCTGTTTCCGCCCGACATAATGTATTCTGCTGACATTAAAAGTTCTTCAATAGTAGCGCTTAATCCTCTTTTTAAAAGTACAGGTTTTCTGATTTCGCCGAGATTTTTAAGCAGATTAAAATTCTGCATGTTTCTTGCGCCGACTTGAATAATATCAACATATTTTAAAAACAGCGGTATTTGATTAATTTCCATAACTTCAGAGGTAACAGCCATATTATATTTATCGGCAGCTTTTCTTAATATTTTTAACCCTTCTTCACCAAGCCCTTGAAAAGAATAAGGAGAAGTTCTCGGCTTAAAAGCACCGCCTCGAAGGATTTTAACTCCGCAGGAAGCAAGTTTTTGAGCGCAGGCATCAACTTGTTCAAAAGATTCAACACTGCAAGGGCCTGCAATCATGCCGATATTTCCGCCGCCGAATTTAACCCCGTTAACCTCCACTATTGTATCTTCGGGTTTAAATACTCTGCTTACCAATTTATAAGGCGAGGAAATTCTGATAACTTCTTTAACACCGTCTAAAAGTTCAATATCACGTTTATCTATGATTTTGCTTCCGACAGCACCGATAACGGTGTGTTCTTCGCCTTTTGAAATGTGAGCATCAAACCCTTTTTGCTTAATAAACTCAATAACATTAGAAATCTTATCTTCCGAGCATCCGCTCTGCATTACAATTAACATATACTTCCCTCTCTTTTTAAATTATATAACAGATATGTAAATTTTGTTTGAAATACTCAGAAATTTAGTTTATATTATTTTTAAAGGAAGTAAAAACAGGAGGGAATAATGTCCAGAATTAAGTTTATATTAACAGCTTTGTTAGTAATGGCAGCAGCAAATTTAAGCGCAAATGCAATGACAATCGGTTACGCTGATTTTCAAAAAGTTTTATCCGAATACTCTTATGCACGCACTGCATATAAAGATTTAGATAATAAAATGCTTGAATTACAACAGTATGCAATAGATAAAGATAAGCAGTATAAGGCAATAGAGTCGCCACTACAGAAGAAAACTTTTGAAGAACAAATCCAAAAAGAATTTAAAGTAAAAGAAGACAGAATTTACGATTTAAAATCTCAAAAAGAAAAAATAATAAGAGATAACGTACTTGCAGCTTCAAAAGCGGTAGCAGCTTCAAAAAAACTTGATATTATACTTGACTACGGTGTTGTTTATGCCGGCGGAGTTGATGTAACAAACGATATTATTCAATACTTAAATACGCAAAAGAAATAACGAATAAAGATTAAAAAATAAGAGAAGCCGAACAAACATAATAAATTTGTGGCTTCTCTTGTTTTTTACGGGAGGAAAAAGTGAAAATAATTGACATAATTGAAAAGAAAAAACACGGGCATGCGCTTAATGAGGAGGAGATAAAATACTTTATAGACGGCGTTACAAAGGGAACAATTGAAGATTATCAAATAAGCGCTCTGCTTATGGCAATTTATTTTCGCGGAATGAATACGGATGAAACAGTATACTTAACAAAGTATATGGCATATTCTGGTGAGGTATTAAATTTAGAAGATATCTCAAATGATATAACTGATAAACACTCAACAGGCGGAGTGGGAGATAAAATAACCTTAATGTTTCTGCCGATAATCGCTTCAGCGGGGCTTTATGCGGCTAAATTATCAGGCAGAGGATTGGGTCATACGGGCGGAACAATAGATAAATTAGAGTCAATTCCGGGTTTTAGAACGGATTTAAGTATAGATGAATTTAAAGCAAAAGTAAAAGAGCATAAAACGGCAATAGCAGCGCAGACGATGTCATTAGCACCAGCTGACGGAAAGCTCTACGCATTAAGGGATGTGACGTCCACGGTGGATATAATTCCTTTAATAGCTTCCTCGGTTGTATCAAAAAAAATAGCGTCGGGGGCAAATCATATAATATTAGATGTAAAATACGGTTCGGGTGCGTTTATAAAGACTCCCGAAGATGCTGAAAAATTGTCAAAAATAATGGTGGAAACAGGCAAGCGCCTCAGCAGAAATATAAGCGCGGTAATCAGCAGTATGCAAGAGCCTTTAGGCAGAGCAATAGGTAATTCCGTTGAAATTCAAGAAGTAATTGAATTTTTAAAAGGCAACATGGAAAGCGATTTAAAAGAAGTAACATATATGCTTTGCTCGCAGGCGTTTGAAAAATCGGGCAAAATATTAAACAAAGAAGAAGCATATAAATATATTGATGAACTTATACAAAGCGGAAAAGCGCTGGAAAAATTTAAGGAAATAATTAAATCGCAAAGCGGGGATGAAAGAATTGTAAATGATTATTCTCTGCTTCCTCAAGCAAAAATAAAGTATGAAGTTAAGACGGATAAAACAGGTTTTGTATCAAATATTGACGCGCTAAAAGCTGCAAAAGCATGCAAAAATTTAGGCGCAGGCAGAGAGAAAAAGACAGATACAATAGATTATTCCGCAGGAATTTATTTAACTAAAAAAACGCAGGATGAAGTGAAACCCTTTGATACAATAGCTGTTTTATATACTAATAAAGAAACAGCATTAAATGAGGCGGAAGAACTTGTTAAATCTGCTTTTGAAATAACAAATACAAAACCGCATGCAAAGTCGCTCATTTATAAAGTAATAAACTAAACTTTTGATGTATTCACTTTTATAATATCTTCAAGTAATAAAGCGCAGTCGCCAACCATTTTAGTGCAGTGCTGACGGCGCTGCGGAGAATGAAAATCACTAAATCCAGCGCTTAAGACTTTACAGCAGGCAACTTTATATTTTTCCGTAAATTTATCATAAAACTGTTTAGCTAAAGCTCTGGCTTGTTTGCCGTCGCGTTCATCATTTCTGCCGAACATTGCGCCAATAACCATTTGAGAACCTGCGACCGCACCGCAAAGACATCTTGCGCCCATACCGCCCGAAAATGAAGTTGCAATTGCAAGTGCGTCATAAGAGATATAACCTTTATCGGCAGCCGCTTGAACAATTGCTTCAGAGCATGAATACCCTTCCATAAAATACTTAAGTGCTAAATCTTTCATAAAACCCTCCAATAAAAATATTATACTATAAAAATTTTTTCTTTAATTTTTCCCGTAACCACTTGAAAAAACATGAAAAATATGTTACAATTGTAGTATAAGGAAGAAGAAAAATGTATGCACTGTCGGAACGAAGAATAGAAAACTCCGGGAAAACGGTCTTCAGGCTAGGGATAATGATATTAGCGATAGCGGTTTTCTCCGGACAGAATATGTCCATAAGTGCATATCAAACAGGAACTGTTTTAAAAGGATATATACAAGAGAATACTATGAAAAAAGAGCAAAATGATGCTCTTTTTTTATTGGAAGAAAAATGGAATAAAGAATTAAAAGCAAAGTACGGTAAAGTTCCCGTAAAAAAACTGGAAACAGGTGTTGTATATGTCGGAATGACAAAATATATAAATTCAAGACGAGTAAAATTAAACGTATCCGAAATAAACAGAAACATAAATCCTCAAATAGAGATAATTCCGCAATTATCATCAAATAAAATACATTCAAGGTCAAAAATAAAGAATATGGCATTGGGTTCAAAATCCTTAATAGCTGTAAACGGAACCTATTTTAAGCAGGACACGGGAACTCCGTTAGGTACATTAATGATAAATAAAGAAATAATAACGGGTCCGATATATGACAGAGCAGTATTTGCAATTGGCGATAACGGATATTCAACGGCACGTGCGGGATTTAACGGCAGTGTAATATCAAAAGGCGAAGAAAAAATAAAAATTGACGGTATAAATCAGCCAAGAATGAGTAAAAGTCAGGTAATAATATACACAAACCGCTGGGGTGCAATGTCTCCCGTTACAAGTAAAGGTGTAAAACAGATAGTAATAAAAGATAATAAGGTAATTGCAATATCAAATAAGTCGTCAGTTATACAGGATAACGGTTATGTAATAACGCTTCCGAGTGAAAAAATAAACGGAATAAAATCGGGAGAAAAGATAGAAGTTAATTACCGTTTAACCCGATTATCGGGAGATATTAATCATATAATAAGCGGCGGGCCGTATTTAATGAAAGAGGGGAAAATATATATAGATACGGCTGCTGAGAAATTAACGGCAATAACGGGAAGAAACCCGAGAACCGCGGTAGGCAATACAAAAAACAAC
>CANQZO010000167.1 GCA_947628355.1 Candidatus Gastranaerophilales bacterium
AGCGATGAGGGTGATACAACCACCGGAAGTTCCGATACGGATACCACAGTGGACGAAAATGATGATGGTGATATAGAAGATACAGGAGATAGAAGTCTCGATAAAATAAGAAAAAAAATTGAAGATGTTCTTTCTGTGGGTGGTAGGTTTAAAACTCCCGAAGATGTTATATCCTTTTTAGTTGATGAAGGAGAAATTACAGAAGATGAGGCTGAATTATTAAGAGTCGAATATGCACAATATAATGATGAAGATGAAGCAACAATTAAATCTTATCAGATGCTGCTTGGTTTATCCAGATATGAAGCAATTAAAAAAGCAGAGGAAGATGGTGTTTTAACAGGTGATCCAAAAGTTAGTTCTTCAACAGAAAAAAGTCATGATTTAAACCAAATGGCTATAGATAATATTTGTAAAACTCTTGAGGAGGCTATAGGTATTGTAGGTTGGGGGGCCAATACAGATACAATTAATAGTATATTTAAAGATGATACATTAACACCGAATGATTGGGTAAACATTATTAATACATATAAAGGAAATTTCAGTAGCTCTCTGGTGCAAGCTCTTGATGATGATTATTCGGATAAGGAGTTAAAAGATGAAAAATTTTATGACATAATTATTGATAATCTTATTGAAGCCGCAAAGAGTGGAAATGAAGATGCTTATGTCGCATTAGCTAAATCATTGGAATCAGCTACACATGGTGCTGGAACTATTGATCCGTTCCTTGAAAGTTTCTTTAATAAAATTGATAATGAAACTTTATATAAAGTAATACTTGTATACAGTGGTGGTGTAAGCGATTTAAAAGATGATCTTGATGGGGACTGTGATGGTGATACTTACGATAAATATGAAAAGATAATAAATCAAGCTGTTAGTGAATATTCACGTTCATAATAGTAAAATAGAGGGCTTAAATGCCCTCTATTTTTGTTTAAATTTTATATTTGTATCAAATAATGTTTTATTATAGTATTCATCATTTGGTATCGGTAATAAATACTCGGATTTTAACGATGTTACGGGAACGAATACTCCCGTGACATTGTTTTCAAATATCAGCTTCCAATCTTTATGTTCAAGAATTTTATTATAAACAGGGTATTTCTTTTCTAATATCATTACATCCGTTTTGTAATCTCTGATTATTTTATACCAGCCGCCTTTTACAAGGTGAAAATCTTTTAACTGCATTAATAAATTAGGGGCGTAAACCTCCTCATATCGTCCGTCCATTACAATTAAATTATTCGGGTACAATTTATATGCCGCATAACTTCCCCAATCAAAGTTTATAAATAAATTTCCTTTAATATTATTGATTTTTATAAATTCAATTGCAAATCTGGGATAGGCGCTTTGTGTTATTGTTATTTCTTTTTTTGCAATTAACGGAGGAACAGAGATTATCAGCAGAAAAAAATATACAATGACATTTTTTAAAAGCACTAAATTATTTATGCTTTCCGTCATTTTTATTTTACCGGCTAAAGAATTAAACAGTGAGTAAAATTCGTCATATAGCAAACTCCCTGCGCTTATTATAAAAAACGGTATATGCCTTACATGAGTTATTGATAAATATGCGGTTACGGCAATTATTATTATCTTTGTTTTATCAACTTTGCCGTAGTTTATTTTATTTTTTATTAAATATAAAACCTGTGTTAATAACATTATTACAAGGCAGATTTTATATTCAAAATAATTTTTTAAATAATGCTGATGAAAAGGACTGTTCCATTCCGTTATATAACTTCTGTCCATTAATCCCGCATAAAACAGGAATTTAACGTACTCTATTCCGTAAGGATTAATAAACAACACTGCTATACAGGCAAAAAGAGTTATTATATATTTTTTTATGTTTTGCTTATTTAAGAATTCTCCAATGCAGTATATTCCGATAATTCCCAAACCGCTTAAACATCCGCCATGTATGTTGCACCATAAAAGCATTATAACGGGCAGTAAAATAAGAATTTTTACTCCGCCCTGCCTTGAGCGCTCAAGAATGTATATAAATAATGCGAAAAACAGGCATGTAAATAAATGACATCTTATAACCGGACCTAAAACATTCATCATCGCAAAAAACATCAAAGCAAAATATATTATGTTATGGCTCACGGTTGAAGTTGGTTTCCTCAACTCTACTGTTTTATAGCAGGTAAATAGTGTTAATGCCGTTAATATCCCTTTTAAAATTATTAATCCTGAAGTGCCGAAATATTTTAAAACAGTATAAAATATAATGCTTGCACCCCATTCGTGGTCATACCATATATGTGTAGGTGTATATGAAAATATGTCGTGCTTCAACAATGACAGATTTTCAAAGGCAAAACCTCCGGCTATAAGTCTTGCCCACAAATCATTGTCGGGATAACAATTTATACACCCAAATCCGATACAAAGTATAAATAAGGTTATAATAAATAAAGTTTTATTCATCTTTTGTTTTTAATTTGATTACAACGATTGAATCTTTTTCAATATTTAAGTCTTTGCCCTTTTCAATGTATACAAGCGGAGTGCTTTCATATAAATTTTGACCCGCTGATTTAAGTCTTGATTGGTTTTCATTTGGTTCTAAAAGTCCTTTGGAAACGGCAAGCGCCTGTGAAAATCCCGGAACTTTTAATATATGCCCCGCAACTGATACTCCCGCATTTTTTGCAATCGATTTTATATCTTTTGGTGTTGATAATTTTAATGTCCCTTTTAATTTTTCGTTTGGTCTCCTTTTTTCATTTAATGAAGGTACTTCATAAGATATAAGACTTACATTTAAAAATCCGTTGCGCTTTCCCCTTTTTGGCTCCGAATATTTTATTACTTTTACTGTTATTTCGGCATTCTTTTCCACTTTTTCCGTTTCCGATATTGAATATTCATCAAGCGCCTTAAAATTAAGCACTTCTCCCGTTTTAATATTTTCAGCCGTGAGTTCTTCGGTTGATACCGCATATATAGTATGAGGCATAACTTCCGCATTTACACTGAGTGCTGTTCCAAATATTAATAATGACAATACAAATAATAACTTTTTCATATATTCCCTTTCCCTTTGTAAAATTATATCATTTTATACTTTAACTGTGAAATTTAATAATTCTTAATATATTTTACTTTTTTATCAAATATTTCATTTTTATATACTTTATATATATAAGAGGTGAACATGAGCGCATTAATTAAATTTATAAATCGCAGAAAAAGATTTTCAACATTTGTACTGTTAAATCTTTAATATGGATATATAGTAAAATAGGCTAAAGATAAAACAAATAAAATCCAAGAGATTGCATTTGTTTTATTTTTTTGTCCGCAAAACAATTTCATAATCGGATAAATAATAAATCCCGCCACTATTCCCGAGCCTATGTTATATGTGAAAATCATAATGCTGATTGTTAATAATGCACTTGCATACTCTGTAATGTCGTTAAAATCAAGTTTGATTATTACAGATGTCATTAAAATACCGATATACAATAAAGCAGGTGCATAAGCATAGGGCGGAATTATTGAAATAACGGGTGTGAAAAATAACCCTATAAGGAATAAAAATCCGACAGTCACTGCGGTGAGCCCCGTTCTTCCGCCTGCGCTTATTCCTGTCATTGAATCAATATAAGCTCCGGGGGTGGTTGTGCCGAATAACGGTGCCATTATTACCATAATGGAATCACATATCATTGTCCGCTTTTGGTTTTCGGTTGAGTTGTTATCGTTATCGGTTTTATAATTTAAACTTATTAAAGCTCCCGAGGTATCAATATTAACCAAAAGAAAGATTACAAATAAAATCGGAATAAAGTTTTTGTGGAAAATACTTGAAAAATCAACTTGAAGCAGGGAAGATGAAATTCCTGCGGGCAGTGAAATTATTTTTTCGGGTAAATTAACATCACCTGTAAGTATCCCTATCACTGTTGCAGTGAGAATTGATATTAATACCGCACCTTTTATTTTTTTATTGACCAAAATAATCAATAAAATAAAAGTTAAAATTCCTAATATTACATTTGTTGATGTAAAATTACCCGTTTCAAGCGGGATTGGATTTTGAGTAAAATTTACAATACCGATATCTTTAAGTGCTATAAAAATAAAAAAAAGTCCAAGCCCCGTGCAGAAAGTAATTTTAATATTTTCTGGAATGTTATTTATAATATATGTTCTTATATTAAATAAGGTCATAATTAATAAAACAATACCGCAAAGGCAAATAGCAGCCAGTACGCTTTTTATTGAAAACCCCAGAGCAGTGCATATTGTGTAAGAAATAAAAGCCGTTTCTCCTAAAAAGGGCGCCACTGCATA